>JANNDD010000223.1:0-3728 GCA_031387365.1 Armatimonas sp.
CTCCAGAGCAGCCGTCCCGCCGCCGACTCGGTGCCCCACTGGTTGCAGGCGCGCTCTAGAAGCCAGAAGAGAAGGTAAAACACCGTGCCGGTGCCGAGGATCGAGTCCCAAAGCAGGCGCGGCGCGTTGGTCGGGTAGAGCGTGAGGACGCCCACGACCACCATCACGATACTGGAGCGACTGAGTGTTCCCCGAAGCCGTGGCTCGCGCAGGAAGTACGAGAGCTCCTTGGCGGCAAGTGTCAGCGCGGGGCCGTGTCCTAGGCGCTTTAGGGGCGAGACACCCACTTTCTCGCCGTTGTTACGCTCTGTTTCTGTACCCGCTCGTGCCGCCGCCAGCTTTCCTGCGAGTAGCAGTGCTCCGCCGCCCCAGGCCAGCAGGCCCAGACAGCCGACAATGCTCCGCTGCGCTGCCAGGTCGGGAGGGCTGAGCGCGAGAACCACAGTCGGTGGGCCGGAGGGAAGGCTCGGCGGGGTGGCCTTTGCCGGAGTACGAAGGGCCAGCAGTAACGCACCCACCGCAAGAACAGGAGTCACCAGCGAGAGGCTCTCTCGCACCCGGCGGTTTCGTGCCAGCGCCCCGCCCAGAAAGAGCAGGGCTTGCCCCAAAAGAAGCGCAGTGAGAAGGAGTAAAATCTCTGGCATGAGCACGCCCAGACCAAAGTGCACGGGTAGTGCGATCAGAATTGGGGAGAGAATCAGAAGCCCGACGGGCTCTAGAAACGCGCCCGTGGCCAGCGCCGCTGCCAGTGTCCGAGGGGTGATTGGGTAGTGCAGGAGCCGCGCTGGGTCGCCGGAGGCAGGCAGAAGCGACGTGAGCAGGAGCGGTGTGGCGGCGAGATCCACAAAAAGCCACAAAAAGATCACGCTCAGTGGGAAGTGGTGCAGACGGAGCGCAAGCTGTAGAGTCACGGGAATGCACAGTAAGAGTATCACCGCCGCGCCGAGCAGAGCGGGTTTGCTGTTGAGGTAGCCTCGCAGCGTGAGTTTCGCACTGAGAGCGACCAGCAAACGAAAACGGGCAAGATCAAGCATCAGGTTTTGTACGTCCTGAGCCCCGGTCCACGTTCCCAGACAAAAAGCACGTCAAGGTCGGCTCTGGCGCGATTGTTGCAAAAGCTCTCCTTGTACAGAGTACAGGAGATTTCAATGATGGAACAAATTCGCTTCGGCTTGAAGTCGTTAGCCGTTGTGCAGGTGAGGATCAAGCCGATGCAAAACCGCTCCCGGCTTGCTTCTCGGCTCGCTCCCGGACGATTGCGCAAGGACTCTCACGCTCAATTTCCTGGAGCCACTGCTCCTATTGCCACTGCGGAGGAAGCCTACCTCGACCGCCTTCTCGTGGCACGGCTGCTCCTACCTACCAGCCTTCCAGGCATCTACGCCCGCGGTGTCGCGTTCACACAGCTCATGGAGGGGCTGGAGCACCACCTCACGCGCCTTGAGCGCACCGAGGGGACGTTTGTGCTGCGTTGCCCCCCTGTGCTACCTCGGAGCACGGTGGAGAAGTGTGCGCAGCTTCTAGGCTGTCTGTGCTGTTTCACGGAGGGGACGGCGGAGCAGGAGGCGCTGATGGCAGTGGTGGACGCGGGCGAGCTGCCGCACCGGGAGATCTCGGATGTCGTGATGGCTCCGGCGGCTTGCTACTATGTCTATCCCTATCTCACGGGGACACTTCCTGCAGCAGGCAAGACAACTGATATTGAGAACTGGTGCTACCGCCGTGAGCCGTCGCTAAATCCCCTGCGAATGCGCTCGTTTCGGATGCGCGAGTTTGTCTACGCAGGCACACCCGAGCAGGCGCTTGGCTTCCGTGATAGCGGGATCGAGCGGGCACAGGAGTTTCTTACAAGCATCGGTCTGAACGCAACACTCACCTCAACAGATGCTCAGGCCTGCAAGTTCGAGCTACGTATTCCCATTGCCTCCCAAGAGCGTCTGACAGCCGTGATCGCGTCAAGCTACCACCAGGATCATTTTGGACGTCTTTTTGAAATTCACACTCCGGACGATGCCCTAGCGCACACAGCTTGCCTCGCCTTTGGCATGGAGCGCCTCGCGCTGGCACTGCTTGCGGAGCACGGTCTCCAGCTCAGAAATTGGCCCGCGCCGCTTCAGGAGCTTCTCTCGTTGCGCTAGCTCAGAGGAGCTGAGTGTAGTTGAGCGTGGGGCACCAGTGCGTCTCGATGTGCTGAATTACCAGCTCGGTGCCGCGAGCATGGGCGACAAAAGGCTTCTGGCGCGGGTTGTACATCGTGTCGGTGAGATCCCGGATCAGGGCCACCTCAAAGCCCAACCCCACCAGGCGCCGGATACCAAAAGAGCGCCCTAAAACGCACATGTTGGTGTGTACCCCCAGCAGAAAGACATTTTGAATACCGCGCTGGGCAAAAAGCCGCAGGATTTCATCGCCATTGTCGCTGATCGCGTCCACGTCCGCGATCTCGATCAGCGGGTGCTGGCGCTTCCAGGCTGTGTAGCTCTTGCAAGGCGGCGTGTCATCGCAGCCGCCGTCGCTATCGTCAATGGGCAGTGCACCCTCGTGGGCGGCATCGAGTGAGTGCCAGCGGTTGGGCAGCTTCGGAGCCGTGGCCGTGGGCGGTGCTAGGCGTGCCCTCTCCCGCTGTGGAGTCTTCTCGTAGAAAGCAAGCGTGTCGCTGGGGGCATGGACAATCAGGCAGCCCTTTTTGCGAAGCGCCACCAGTGTCTTTTGCACCTGCGGGGCTAGTGCCTCCACCCGCCGGGTCGCTCCCTGGCACCAGTGCCGATCCCAGAAGTCACAGAGAATCACCCCTGTCTGGCCCGGCTCCCAGGTCTGGGTTGCTTCGCGTGCCTTACCGCTCTCTTTATCCCGTCGCCGTAGACGAAGTTTCATGCTCTTCATTATGCCCTAGAGCTTGGGCTTTTGGGATTTGGGGACGAGTGGGGCAAGAGGGATTTTCAGCACTTTATCCTCGCCTCTGAGTACAACCCCGTCCTCATGAATCTTTTCCACAAGATAGCGCCCGCCCTGGAGTTTTATTTTTTGCCCCTGCTCCACAATTTGTACCTCCGAGCGGAGCGGGTTCCCGGACTCCAGAATCGCCACGGGAGCGGCTCCGCCCAGCACACAGCCCGCGACTCGGCAGGGGATTCCTTCGATAACGGGGAACCTCGCCCGCTGAAAGACTGCCATGATGTCTTCACTCAGCTCGGGCTTTACCGGGGCGGCGCGAATCGAGGTAATCCCCTCCTCCTGCTTCCATTCCAGAAGCTGCGGAACCAACTGACAGACAACTCCTAGAGTGCGCTCAAAGCTCTGCCCACGGAGTGTTACCGTCGCAAGGCCCACCACCGCGTTATCGAGAAAGTAATTGCTCTGCCCAAATCCCTTGAAAATCAGCTCAAAAACACTGCGAAGTGGTGCCTCCATGAGTAAGAGATCCCGCTTGGGCGCGGTCTGTGCCTGAAAGCGAGGGGCCATGAGGCCCAAGAGATTTCGTCTGTTCATAGCGACTATTCTACGGCTTAGGGCTGAGCGGTGTCAGTGGCACGAGAAAACGCCGTGTGCCGTCGTTCAAAACGATGCCCTCGCGCGTGATTTTCTCGACACGGAAGCTCTCGTAGGTATCGCCCTCCGTTACTGTCTGGCGCTTTGTCTGCGGGGGATTTCCCGTCTCTAGCAGCGCCAGGGGTTTCTCGCCCAGCAGCACGGCGGCGACGCGGCGGGGGGCTCCGAAGATCACGGGA
>JANNDD010000232.1:0-12122 GCA_031387365.1 Armatimonas sp.
CTACGTCAGCAAAACTACCTTGAGTAACCGCTGCTCTAAGTCTGACAAATATGCCTGTGGATCTTTACGGAAGCGACGTTGTTGGCAACGCTCGCCGTGACGAGACTTCAAATCCTGACGCAAGCTACGCAACTTCACTAAACAGCGAGGACGCAAATCCGCAGCATCAAGGGCATGCTCTGGTGTCGAAAGCGCAGCAACGAGCCGAACACTGCCACGAAGAACGGTCATCCCAGAGCAAACTTTACGACCGCTACAACGACGCTCGTGATGCCTGTAGGAACCAAACTGCTGCTCCAAAGCGTTGTTCGTACGAGGCAGATCGGCGTGGCTATAGCATTGGAAAAGGCAGTCCCAGTAACTGCGGCTCACTTTTAAGAACTGGGTTGCCGCTTTGCCCAGTAGTCCTTCATCCGCAACAAAGCCGTTCATCTCAGATAGTAGATGGCGATAGTGATCCTGTAGCGTCAAAGAGTCCAGTTCCTCTTTGTTATTGAGAAGATGGGTAGCACGATGAACCCAACCATAGCCTGTGCGGATGGGATCCCAGAAAGCACGAGTCTCTGCCAGACCCTTGTCCACCAGGGTTTTAAGCCTCAAGAGCAAACGGGGCAATCCCCTTTTTTTTCGATTGCACTCAAAGATGTCGAAATGGCTGTCAAGCGCTCCTGGAGACGAAGCCCCGGAGCCTCCAGTGGCGGCTGTCCATCATCGGTCAGAGCACTACGCACGGCAAGACAGTAGCCCCGGACAACCTGGGACTCCTCCTCATTAGAGTCCCTAACAGCATGTTCCAAGGGGCGGATGCCACGAACCCGTTTCTTGAGTTCTTTCTTGGCCTGGCGGTCTGCTTCATAAACAGGGCGGGCAGCCTCTCGTAGATAGTGGTACTGACAAAGTTGGTGTGGCACGCCAGGCAGGACACTTGCCACGGCGGGACGTAGCGAGTTCTGCCCGTCGGAGATAACAGCACAAATAGGAACAGGCAGGGCCTCTTTGACTTCGCGCAGTAGAGTTGCCAAATCTTCTTGGGCGGCACTGAGTAGACTTTTTGCCAACAAGATGGTGCCGGAAAGACAGTCACGCAAGACCCACAGCACCTCATGGCCTTTGTCGGGTTGAAGTCCATCAATGGCCAGCACCACTCGGCCTTGTGTTTTGAGCTGGGGCAGAGAGGCACTCACGCGTAGCGCCAGCAGTTCTTCATAGCGATGGAGCAGGTTACACACGCTGCGTTCGCACAGGGACAAGCCTCGCTGTTGTAAATCCTGATGTATCTGTTTGAGACTCTTATGTTGGTGATAGCGACTGTGCCCAACGAATGCGACCACATCCAGCCCGGTTTCGCTCAAGGGCAGTGCGAGTGCTCCTTCTTCCCAGGGCCGCACTGGCTTTTTGTAGGCCTTGCACTCTGCATTAGTACATCGTCGAACCGGGACGATGAGTGCAATACGTCCTTGCAGGGTAAGCAGGTGGCGTTTGTTTTGGTAAGCGATGCGCATGGATTTGCCACATTGCGTGCAATGGGATGATGCGGGATCTAGACGACGCTGTTGCTCTGGGTTAGAGATCGGGTGTGTTCGTGCCATCCTCTGTTGCTCCTCTGGTGAAAATCGGTGAGTTCTTCGCTAGGATTTTACCTGATAGTCATCAAGGCAGTTTTGCTGACGTAGTTTTTTTAAGCCCAGCGCCCAGCAGAGAAGCGATGCGCCTAGCCCCACATAGATCGCCTCGATGCCAAACGGGTAGTGCGCCGCGTCCATTGCCCCCTTGCTCTGACCAATCACCATCCAGAGTAGCGGCAGGCCCGTTCCCAGCACCATTCCGGCCAGCGTGAATGCCGGGCGAGCACGCCACTTTGTCGGGGCGTAGGCAGTGAGCAAAGGAACCAGCAGGCCGGGGACGAACGCACTGCCAATGGCGAGCCAGAGGCCCACCACCGACGGCAACGCGAGCGCGGCAGCAATCGCGAGCAAGGCCGCAATCCCTACTCCCACACGTGTCCAGAGCACCTGGTCTGCCTTCCACGCCCGCCAGGCTAGATCACGACCTATCGTGGTGGCGGCCAGAAACGCGTAGGAGATCAGGGTGCTCATCACGGTCGCCAGCATCCCTACCCAGAAAATCCCCTTGGCAAGAGGCGGCAGGAGCGCTTCGGCGAGCGCAGGATAGGCATCTATGGGTTTCTCTAGGTGCGGCAGGAGCACACGGGCGTAGCAGCCCGCACTTACTGTCAGAAAATCAAAGAGGGCCCAGCAGACAATAGAAACGAGAATGCCACGCTGGGCCACTTTGGGGCTCTCTGCGGCGCTACAGCGCTGGTGAAAGCCCGGGTCGGCCAGTGTCCAGAGTGCGATGCAGTACCAGACTAGAATATACGGCAGTGGGTTGCCGCCCGAGAGACTCTTGTGAGTTGCTGGAAGCTGCGCGGCAAGCGTGGGTAGCCCCCCGACTTTTGCGAAGCAGAACGCCACTAGCAGCCCAAAGCCTAAGAACATCAAAAGAAACTGCACGAGGTTGGTGCGCACATCGGTTTCGAGGCCACCGCGCACCACAAACACCACAGAGAGCAAGGTGCCCAGAGTGACACAGAGCCAGAGGGGGCCGCCAAAGATCGCCTGAAGCAGCGTCCCCGTCATCAGGGCATAGGGTGCCGGAGCAACGAGAAAAAATACCAGCACTGCCCCCAGAAGTGCCACGGGCTTCCCGTGCGCCGCCTCCAGCGTGTCGGGGATGGTGAAGCGTGCCGCCGTGCGAACTTTCGGGGCGAGCCAGAGGGCATAGATCAGCGCAAAGACATAGTAAGGCAGGCCAAAGACCGTCCACGCCCCCAGTCCCGAACCGTAGGCAAGCTCCCCCACCCCAAGAATCCCACCGTACCAGGTGGCTACGAGAGTTGCGACAAAGGCGGGGAGAGTGAGCCCCCGCCCCGCTACCAGAAACGCGCTTGCCTCGCTACTAACGACTTTTCTCTGCCGTAGCCCCACAAAGACCAGCGCCAGAGCATAGAGCACCAGCACGCAGTAGTCGGCAAGAGCGAAGTGCAAACTAATCACAGGCCCAACCAACAGTTCCAAAGTTCTGAGTCGCTGCTGGAGAACAATAGAGCTTGTCAAACTGCCCGCCGCTCACTATAAACTTCACGTGCCCATCGGCAAAGACAAAGCTCCCGCCACGAGGATGCCAGGCTTTGTAGTAGTCCGGGAAGTAGCCGTACTTTGTGCCACCGGGGTCTTTGTCGCCACCAAACCACGGAAGCATCTCCTCGCGCATCACGTAGGTCTCCGAGGGAGCCTGAAACGCGGCGTCCGTGATCGCGCCCGATGGCAGACAGTAGTCGTTGCTGGGCTCACAGAGCACGTTGTTCTGCTTCGAGACACCCGAGATCACCGAGAGCGCTCCACGGGTGAAACGATACGAGCTGCCATAACAATCGCGATACGAGCGATTTTTCCCGGGCAGATCCGCGCAGCCGCCGTAGTCAACGCCACTGGGCGCGTTCTGTGGCACCGGGCCACCGGAGTCGTCGGGGCAGCGGAAGATGTCTCGACTCTTCGTATAAGGCTGCAAGAGAACCTCAACCCCTAGATGACCCGCCACGTCCGCAGCGGGCTGGGTGTTATAAGCATAAAAAATAGGGAACGTCTCATCGTAGTCCTGCCGATACATCTGTAGCGCCAGACCGATCTGCCGCATATTTGAAAGGCAGGTTGTCTGCCGGGCACTCTCGCGTGCCTGGGCGAAGGTGGGAAAGAGAATCGCTGCCAGAATCGCAATAATCGCGATGACAACGAGGAGCTCAATAAGCGTAAAAGCGTGCTTCATAAATTTCTCCTCGGCATCGAGAAGAAAGAGACGTGCCAGCGCAAAAGAGCAAGCACGCTTCCGCTTCCCTACGCCGGTACGAACCGGATCAGGTTCTGGGGTCGGCAAAATGCCCTCTCAGCCCGAGCGATTTCTCGACAGGCTCCCCCAGCGGTTTCCACGCATTATTACCACGCGTCTAAAACCTCTATGTAAACTTAATGTTAAATCTTTTCAGAAATCCTTGCTTTTTTTTCACACGGCCTAGATACTATTCCCTAGTACATCTCAATCTCTGGAGGAACTCACTCTTGTCATCAAAAGACACTCTCTCGGAAACAGGCGCGGCCCTGACGCGTGCAGGCGGAACTCTCTCCGTCCTCAGCGGGGTTGCCCCGGAACTTTTAGCGGCCGCTCAGGTGGAGCTTGATGCCTACAAAGATGCTGCCGCCACACTCGAAACCAAGGCTAAGGCTCTGGAGGAGCACCTAAACGCGATCGTCACGCTGCTCCCAGAAGTGCGCAAAGAGACAAGGGCACTCAAGCAGCGTAATAAAAAGGCCTACACGCTTCTCCAGAAAGTGCTCCATGGCAAGTCCATTACGGCACGCCCCGCTCCCAAAGCAAAGCCCATTCCGCCCGCCCCTACCGAGAGTGTGGTGCGCGAAGTGCCCGCGGTCGTCGCCACACCAGCTCCCAAGAAACCCACCGCGACACGTCGCAAAACCCCGACCAAAACTTCGTAGTCTCTTAACCTGGTAAAGCTCCCCTGCCGCTAAGATCAAAGCAGTTCTTTTGCGGCAGGAGTTTTACGTATGAAATCTCTCTCTTCTCGGTCAGCCTTCACGCTGATTGAGCTTTTAGTGGTCATTGCGATCATCGCCATTCTCGCGGCGATTCTCTTTCCCGTCTTTGCCCAGGCCCGTGCAAAAGCCAGACAGATTTCGTGCCTCTCTAACATGCGCCAGCTCGGCACAGCGCTGATGATGTATACCCAGGACTACGACGAGACGTTTCATAAGGGCAACTGGAGCGGACATCCCCGACCTCAAGCGATTTCGCCTTTTGGGACACTAACAGGAGCAGAGTACGTACAAGGCTGGAGCCGATGGCCATTCTTCTACTATCCTTATGTCAAAAATCTAGCCATCTTTGATTGCCCAGATAGCCCGGATACCTGGCAGCAGGGTCTCACCGGGGGTAATTGGGGCAATGACGGCAACTATGCCTATAACTATTCCGGTCTGACCCGCGATGAGGGCACCTCGCCTCGCTCACTCTCCGAGCTAGATGCGGTGGCAGAGACATTTGTCTTTTTTGACTCGGGCGATGCACAGGTACGGGCGGGCACCAATAACTGGAGCGGACTTCTTGAGGAGCTAGATCTCAATCTGAACTGTGACAGCAACCAGTGGGGAACCGGCTATAGCAAAGAAGGCGCTCTGAGGCATATGGGGCGGGCAAATATGGTCTATGCAGATGGACATGCCAAGAACATAGGCTGGCAAGAGCTTCTCACGCGTAAAGGAGATAATGTCGCCCCCTGGATGATCGAGTGGAGTGACTGTAATACGACTTGCCCTGCCCCTATGGTTGGCCCAGGCCAGTGCTTTGACCCGAGTAGATTACCCTAAGGACTTATTTATGACTATAAAACGTAGTTTTACGCTGATTGAGCTTCTCGTGGTAATTGCTATAATTGCCATTTTAGCAGCAATTCTCTTTCCCGTCTTTGCCCAGGCACGTGAAAAAGCCCGGCAGACCACTTGCATCTCCAACATCAAACAGCTCGGAACTGCATTTCTGATGTATTCCACCGATTACGACGGCATATTTCCCTCGCCGGGTGGTGGAACAGCGCTGACCAGCACGGGAAGTGGCCCCGGAAACGGTTGGATTCAGACCGCTCCCGATGGCTCTACTCAGGGGATCTATCCTTATGTCAAGTCAAGCAGCAAGACCAACGCGGCAGCCAATATGTTCTCCTGCCCCTCCGCGCTCAACTTCACGGGAACCAGCCTTGGCTCCACGGTTCCCGGTGTGGACCGTCAGCGCTCTTTCATCATGAACGACTACCTGCGCGGAAGCCATCCTGGTACTTTTGTCACCAACGTCATGACCCCCACGCCTACCCAACCCGACAGCTTTGCGGATGGAATTTCAGACAGCGGGATGGGGGAGCCTGCCTCCGTGATCTTGATCTATGAAGGCAGCCAGCGCACCGATGCTGCTAACGCGGGAGCCACCAACCGCAATGGTGCTCCTCTACACCGACGGACAGCGGGCGTCTCCAGTCGCCCTCCCTTTACGGTCGGCTTCCCCGTGGCGCTACACGCGGGAAGAACCATGTCCAACTTTCTTTTCTGCGACGGCCACGCGAAGGCCATGCGCCCTGGTAGCACCTGGACTCGTGCGATTGATAGCGCCTTCCAGACCATCAACCCTACCGTCTGGAATAACGTTTGCGTACCCAATTTTGAGAGCTTTAGCTGCGGCTCCGGCCAGAAAGACCTCTGGAATCCACAGACGGGGAGCGTGGTCTACCCGTGAGACAACTCTCTGTCGCGCCACCTCTGCCTTTGCTGCGCAAGTTCCCCACGGATGAAGCCACTCAGGGGGTCGCCGTGAGCCATGACCATTTCTACGCCATTAACAATGCCAACATCGGCAAGTACGAGAGGGCGACGGGTAAGAAAGTGGGAACCTATAAGAGTTCATCTGAGCGTCCCCTGATCCACATGGACGGTGGACTGGTGCTCGGAAATACCCTCTACTGCTCCCACTCTAACTTCCCAGAAACCCCCATGCTCAGCTCTATCGAGCGCTTCGATACCGCCACGCTCAAGCATATTGGCAGCCAGAGCTTTGGCCGGGATGCAGGCTCGCTGACATGGCTAGACTGGCACGAGAGTTCCTGGTGGGTCTGCTTCGGACACTACAACGGCAAGGGTGGTGAGATGGGAAAGACCAACCAGGATACCGTGCTCATCCGCTACGATCCGCAGTGGCGTAAGCAAGCAGCCTATGTTTTCCCAACGGAGCTCTTTGCACGCTGGGAGGGTATGACGGCCTCGGGTGGCCTCTGGGGGCCGAAAAACACACTACTTGTCAGTGGGCACCATGCCCCCGAGATCTACCAGCTTCAGCTTCCAAAAGTGGGGAGCGTACTGGAGCTCCTCCAGATCATTGCCTCGCCCGCAGAGGGCCAGGGGATCGCACTTGACCCAGCGCGAAAGCGCCTCTTTCAGATCCAGCGTAAAGAACGCTCGGTCTATGAATTTGACATTTCAAGGATTTATCTATGACAACCAAACCGACAACAACAAAACAGGCGTTTACGCTCATTGAGCTATTAGTCGTTATCGCCATTATCGCGATTCTCGCCGCGATTCTCTTTCCCGTCTTTGCCCAAGCAAGAGAGAAAGCGAGGCAGACGAGCTGCCTTTCAAATCTCAAGCAGCTCGGTCTCGGGGCCATGATGTACGCCCAAGACTATGATGAAACCCTCCCAGAGACCGGCTGGCAGGGGCCGTGCTCGCCCGCCGGAGAGCCACCGCAGACCGCCACGGACAGCTTCTTCTCCGGTGTCTATGCCTTTCCCCTCGCCGTCATGCCCTACCAGAAAAACTACAATATCCTAGTGTGTCCCAGTGACCCCGATAAAGGCGGCTGGGGTAAGACAGGCTCCGTGTGCTACGAGCAGCAGCTCCTCTTAATGGGAGTGCCCGGAGCCTACGCGGGAATGCGTAGTGTCGCCAATGCCATGACCAAGACACTTCCCCTGAGCTACGCGGGCAACTACTTCCTGAGCTCCGCGTACGCCACTCCAACCACCACCGGAACTAATGGGGGCAAGATGCGCCCAATGAGCAGCTACGCATCCCCCGCAAACCTGATCTATGTCGCTGACGTAGGCTCCCAGGTCGCCAACGGCAATGCGTTCGCGGGCTGGTACATCGCTCCTGGTTACGGGCTGACCGCCAGCGGCACGGGTCGCTGGGAAAAAGGCCAGCGCCATGCGGGTGGCCGAAGTTGGGTGTTCTGCGATGGTCACGCGAAGTGGTCTAAAGACCCGGGCTGGCGCACCGTCGCTGGCGTACTAAAGACACAAACCCAGATCATGGAGGAGTATCGTCTGAAGGGGCTCTACACCTACCCAGATACCGAAACCAGCAACTAACGCCCCTTCTGTCACACTGTCCCCGTATCAGACGTTCATCACGTACAATGGGACAGATGCGACAAAAAGCGGCGAGCGGGTTCTTCTGGCGGGTGTGGCGACGACCGCTGGGTCTGTCGTCGCGCCCTCGAACGGAAGAGGAGCTGCTGCTACTGCTGCACGATCCGTCTCTGAGTGAGACGGACCGTCAGGCGGTGGAGGAGCAGCTCTTTTTGCTGGTTCGTGAGCGCATCGGAAACGCGGTGGATGGGTTCTGCGGGGCACTCGCGGGCATGGAGCGCGACGACATCATCACAGAGGTCTGGCTCAAGCTACGACGGGCTGCATCACCGGATCTGCGTACAAGCTGTCTGCGCCGCGTCGCGCGCCAGATTGTCCAGAGTAAGCTACGCATTAAGGGAACGCAGAGCTACCGACAAGAGCCACTGACGGAGAGCGGAGATAGAATCACACGTGCGCTTGAGAGCCTCACCGAAGAAGCTCCCTCGCCTATTGAACAGCTCTGTGCTGCCGAGCTTATGCAGCGGGTGCGCCAGCAGCTCGGACAAGAAAATGCCGCGCCCCTGATCCTCAACTCAGTCTACGGTTGGGAGCACCAGGAGATCGCGGCATGGCTCGGGATTCACGAAGAAGCGTCTAAGAAGCGCGCCCAGCGAGCAGCAGCCCGTCTCCGTAGCCTGGCGGAGACGGATGAGACATTTCGGGCACTCCTAGACGAATCGTCTACTTCTTCTTAACAGGTGCTTTGGGTGCAGGCTTAGGAGCAGGCTTGGGCGTGTTGTAGCCCTTGCAGCACTCGCCTGTCTTCTGCATCTTGCTGTGGCACGCCTTGTTACAGACATGGTGCTTGTCTTCACCCGTCGCATGCTTACAGTGCTTTCCTGCACAGCACTTGGGCTCCGCCAATTTCTTGGTTGTCCCCTGTGCAAACCCAAACGCAGTGCAGCTCAGCAAAGCCACCGCCACAAACATCATCTTTTTCATACATAAACCTCCAGCGAACATTCTACACAATTTATGCCAGAATTCCTAGGCAATAATCTCTTTGATGGGTTCCGCACCCTCCACGCCGACGAGCTTCTGACTAAGACCGCCGTAAAAGTACGTCAGGTTATTCGGATCAAGGCCGAGCTGGTGCAGAATCGTGGCGTGGACGCGCTTGACCGGGGTTGGGTTGATTGCTGCCGCGTAGCCCAGCTCATCGCTCTCGCCGTAGCTGACACCGCCTTTGATGCCGCCGCCCGCCATCCACATCGTGAAGCCGTAGGAGTTATGGTCGCGGCCATCTCCCGTGGCGTGGGCGGTGCGCCCGAACTCGCCCCCCCAGACCACCAGAGTCTCCTCTAAAAGCCCACGCTGCTTGAGATCCTTAAGCAAACCGGCGATTGGCTTGTCCACCCGGCCCGCATTGCGGTTGTGGTTGGGCACCAGGTTGCCGTGCGCATCCCAGAAGTTCAAAAAATCCGTGTTGCCGCCGCCCGCGTAGAGCTGGATAAACGGAACGCCACGCTCGACCATGCGCCGTGCGAGCAGACACCGGAACCCGAAATCTTTGGTGTGCGCCTCATTCAGCCCGTACATTTCTTTGATGCTCTCGGGCTCTTTGGAAATATCAACGGCCTCGGGAGCGGTGCGCTGCATCTGAAACGCCAGCTCGTAGCTCGCGACGCGGGCAGCCAGATTGGAGTTGTCCTCGCGCGGCTTGCGGTGCACTTGGTTGAGATCGCCAATCGCATCAAGTAGCTCGCGCTGGTGATCGGGAGCCATACCGCTAGGACGAGAGAGATCCAAAATCGGATCGCCCGCCGAGCGTAGCACGGTGCCCTGGAACTTGGCGGGCATGTAGCCACTCGCCCAGTTCTTCGCGCCGGAGATCGGGCCGCCGGTGGTGTCGAGCATCACCACAAAGCCGGGAAGCTCCTTGGCATCAAAGCCCAGGCCGTAGTTCACCCAGGTTCCCAGGCTCGGTGAGCCCGAGAGGATCTTGCCGGAGTTCATCTGGAGCATTGCGGAGCCGTGGATCGGGGAGTCGGAGTAGATGGAATGCAGATACGCAATGTCATCGGACATGGCCCCCACATTGGGGAACAGATCGGAGACGTGCTTACCGCACTGACCGTACTGCTTGAAATTCCACTTTGGCCCCATGAGTGTGAGGGGAATGGTCTTGCCCGCATTGCGAAAACTCTTGATGTTGACGGTCTTTTTATCGCTCTTGACGAGCTCGGGCTTGTAGTCAAACGTGTCCACCTGACTTGGGCCGCCGTACATGAATAAGAAAATCACGCTCTTGGCTTTTTTACCCCCCAGCCCAGCGGGGGGGAGGGGGCTGGCTTGTGCCTGTTTAGGAAAAAAGCCATCGGTGCCCAGTAGGCCCGTTAGTGCTAGGCCCGTAAAGCCCGCTCCCGCCTCCCACAAAAACTCTCGTCGTGTTCGTTTACAAAAATCGTTGCTCAAACCAACCCCCTAGCCCCCGCGCGGCGGGGGAATATGGTGAATATGCATCAATTTTATCCTACTTGCAGGTACAATGAACCGCTATGCGCAAGAAAGTTTCAATTATCGGTGCGGGTTTTGTCGGCTCAACCTGCGCCCACTGGATCGCCTCCAAAGAGTTAGCCGACGTCGTATTAATTGACATCTTCGGTGGTGTCGCAAAGGGCAAGGCGCTGGACCTGCTCCAGGCCGGGCCGGTCGAGGGCTACGATCTGAGTATCACCGGCGGTGATGACTTCGCTGCGATGGCGGGCTCGGACATTGTTATTCTCACATCGGGTGCGCCCCGCAAACCCGGCATGACCCGCGAGGACTTGGTTGCCGTAAACGCGGACATCACGGCCAGCAATATTGAGAAGATTAAAGAGTTCGCTCCGAACTCTATTGTGCTAATCGTCAACAACCCCATGGACACGATGGCGACTCTGGCGTGGAAAGTCTCGGGCTTTCCCAAAAACCGCGTCATCGGCCAGGGAGGCGTGCTGGATACGGCGCGCTACCGGACCTTTCTGGCTCAGGAGATCGGCTGCTCCGTCGAGGATATCCAGGCCATGCTACTGGGCGGCCACGGCGACGAGATGGTGCCGCTTCCGAGCTACACCACCGTTGCGGGCATTCCCATAACCCACTTCATTCCTGAGGACAAGCTCAGCGCCATTGTCGAGCGTGCCAAAAAAGGCGGCGCGGAGATCGTCGCGCTGCTCGAAAAAGGCTCAGCCTACTACGCTCCTGCCGCCGCGACCGTGCAGATGGTTGAGGCGATCTTAAAAGACAAAAAACGCATCCTCCCCTGCTCGTGCTTGCTAGAGGGCGAGTACGGCGTCTCCGGTACGTTCTTCGGCGTTCCGACCATGCTCGGTGCAAACGGCATCGAGAAGATCATCGAAGTGCCCTTGACGGATGAGGAGAAAGCAGGCGTCGCCAAGTCCGCCGCCCTGGTTCGCTCGTCGTGTGATGTGCTCCAAGAGAAGTACAACATCTTCGGATAAGTTCCTCAATTCGAAAAGCCCGTCCGAGACATTTCGGGCGGGATTTTTAGTTTGTGGGTAACCATGTTCATTAGTGCCAGCGCAATAAGTGTCGTGTTATAATCCAACGTAGTTTATTTATCAAGCTTTACAAAAGGGAAGAAATCGATGACGCGCGCATGGCAGCTCTGGGGGCCGCCGCTAAGCCTCTCCCTTCTGGTCGGCGTGGCAGGGTTGCCGACATCGGGGAAACAAACAGCAAAAACAGCTCAAGCACCTCCTCTGGAGCAGGCGCTGGGGCCGTACTTTGCCAAGCACTGCGCTGCCTGCCACGATTCGCAGACAAAAGCGGGAGGCTTAGACCTGCAGGCGTTACGGCAAGCACGCTCCGTGCAGCACGCACGTGAGACCTGGGAGAGTGTTCTCCAGAAGATCCAGACGGGCGAGATGCCTCCCAAGGGCCTGCCCAAGCCACCAGCGGTGGAGAGTACGGCGGCAATCCGGCGGATTCAGAGCGCACTGGCGCAGGCGGACAAGGCTCTGCCCACCAACTCGGGACGAGTGACCGCGCACCGGCTCAACCGCGCGGAGTACAACAACACGGTTCAGGAGCTTTTAGGCGTGGACTTCCGCCCCGCCGATGACTTCCCTCAGGACGACTCCGGCTACGGCTT
>JANNDD010000364.1:0-5109 GCA_031387365.1 Armatimonas sp.
GTCAGCGACTCGCCTCCCCGTGTGATGCTGAAGCTAGCCCCCCCGGTTCCCAAGGGAATCGCATTGCCTCCACTGTCTTTTACCGTGACGGTGAGGTTTTTTGTTTCCGCAACCTTCACCACTTGCTCCATAGGTAGCGACAAAGTAAAGCTGCCGCTAGGCAGGATACTGACTGTGGTTTCTACGCTCTCCAAGCCCGGTATTTTCGCCTTGAGCTTGAGAACACCGACTTTTGACGCAGTCACGTTCCCGGCGCTGTCAATGCTGGCCGTATCCCCACCGCTGGTCACCTCAAAGGTGCGCTGGGCCGGGTCGTAGCTGATCGGGTTACCGTCAGCATCGGTAAAGCTGAAGTCGAGCTGCTTACTCTCGCCGAGCTTGACGCTCTGACCTGCCGCAATGACTGCGGTTGCAGTGCCTGGTGCCCTAACTTCGATCTCGAACGATGCGCTGGTCTTTGTGTCCAGAGCCGCCTGCACCCGCGCTACCCCTACCGCCTTAGCGGTAAGCTTGCCATCGGGTGTCAGGCTGACCACCTCGCTCCCACTGAGTACGGTATAGGTTGCTGAGCCTGTTGAAATCGCGACACTCGCTCCGTTACCATCCGTTGCCGAGAGGCCCAGGTCAGTGCTCTGTCCGACGGTGATCCGTGCCGGGCTCGTAATCGTAACCATCTGCACCTTGCCTATCAGCAAGACATCTCCTGCCCCGGTGCCGTCGCTTGCAAGATTAACGGTCTTGCTCGCCGTTCCCACGACAGCGCCACTGCCATTCTTGCCCGCATAGAATGTGACATTCAGCACGTTTGGCCCTGGTGGCACATTGGTAGGCGAGACATAGCTCTGGGTGTAGCCTGCGGAATCATCGTTACGGTTGGTCGCGGGAAAAGCTCCCTGTTTCAGCGAGACAACGGCGGAGAGCGCAGACGACGGCGCACTAAGGCTCCGGCTCCGTGCCGCCCACACGATATCTAGCTTAACAGGAGTCGTGGCCGCTGACACACTGGTACTGTCACCACCGCCGCAGCCACTGAGCACCGAGAAAGAGAGCGCGGCTAGAAGAGCCGCCAGGAAGAGAGGTTGTCGCATCAGGCTATTTTACCGCGAGTAATTCGACATCGAAAATAAGAGTCGCATTGGGCGGGATCACGCCACCCGCCCCTCGCGCACCGTACGCCAGATCGCTTGGGATCGTTAGGGTCCGTCGCCCCCCAACCTTCATCCCCGCCACGCCTTCGTCCCAGCCCTTGATCACCATTCCTACTCCCAGCGTAAAGACAAACGGCTGGTTTCGATCACGTGAGGAGTCAAACTTGCTGCCATCGAGCAGCGTGCCCGTGTAGTGGACAGAAACCCCGCGCCCCACGACAGGAGCGTCACCCTCACCAACGACGATATCTTCATATTGCAGGCCAGAGGCCGTAGTCACAGTTGCCATGCCTTCCAGTTTACCAGAGCAACCCGCAGAACGTGATATACCCTTACATAATGCTTCCGGAAAAGCTACTTTCTTACCTACTGGAAACCGCACAAGATCTGCTAGACACGGCAACCTACGAGAGCCAGACACATAAAGCCGCAGTGATTGTCCACTGGATTGCCGGTTTGCTGGAGTCCAGTGCGCCCGAAATTACTCCTCTGCTGCTCGCAATTTCCGATCCCGTGACACATGAGGCGCTGGAGGAGGTCACGAGCGAGGCGCTTCTAGAGATCCGCTTACGCCTCCCCGACGGTTCGGAGCTATTTGACACTGTGCTACTGGTGCGCCGCTAGGGTCACCCGAATGGTGGTTCCCTTACCGAGCTCGCTTTGAATCTCCAGAGTGCCCCCGTGCGCCTCAGCAATCGCACGGCTGATCGCCAGTCCCAGACCTGTGCCGCCCGCGGTGCGGGCACGGGCGCTGTCGACTCGGTAGAAACGCTCGCCTAGGTGCGCTAGGTGCTCGGGGGAGATCCCTTCGCCTGAGTCCGAGACCGAAAAACCATCCGTGAGGGCCGTCACCTGCACCGTGCCATCTTTGGGGGTATGCCGCAGGGCGTTGTCTAGCAAGTTGAGCAACAGTCGGTGGAGAAGATGTGCATCCCCCCAGACCGCCTCCTTGCTCACCTGCACGGAGATCTGCGCCCCATCGGTGTAGAGTTTTCGGGCTTCTGAAACCGTTCCTATAAACAATGTCTCTAGCGGCACTTCGGACTCTTTTAGCGGAAGCTGTCCGTGATCCGTACGTGCTAACAGGAGCAAGTCCTGGACGATACGAGCGGTCCGATCCGCAGCACGATCAATCTCCACCAGAGTCTCCCGGTAGTCCGAGGGTAGTTCGGGGTCTGTAAGGGCGAGGCTGGAGTTGGCCTTGATCACTGTGAGAGGTGTCTTGAGCTCATGGGAGGCATCGGCGACAAAGCGTTTTTGCCGCTCAAAAGAAGCTTCGAGGCGGGCCAGCATCCCATTGAACGTTCCCTCTAGCTTTGCAAACTCGTCCTTGCCACGCACGGGTAGGCGCTCGGAGAGATCCTCGATACCTATTCTGGCGGCTGCTTGAGTGACTTCACGAATGGGAGCCAGTGCCCGCCCCGTCAGAAACATTCCACTGGCCCCCGCAATTAAAAGAGCTATGGGAATCATGGTGAGCAGTGTCCGTGTGAGCCGATTAAGCTCCGCTTGAACCTGTGCCAATGACTCAGAACGCTGGAAATAGAGCTCCGGGCCGCTATCTACCTTAATTTTAGTCGTGCAGTAACGGAACCCTTTAGATGTTGTCCAAACAGGAATGCCTAGCGCAACACATTTCTTGATTCCCTCGAGATCATGCGACGAGGTAACTCCATCGAGTGCGTTAATACCCGACATCAGAAAAATAGGCCACACAGGTAAATCCGAATCATTGTATCTAAGCTTAGATTTTGCAAAGTTCGCGCGAATCTCGGTCAGAGAAAATGGTTTATTAGGTTCGCTCCGTGGTCGTTCGCGACGGTTCGAGCGCTCGCTGTGCAGGCTGCGATCCACACCACCAATGAGATTCTTCTCTACTTGGACACGTACCATGCTTCCAAACACGCCGAGTGCCAGTGCGAAAACGAGCATATTTAACAACGCTAGACGGACACGGACACTCATGTTGCTTCTATTTCCTCTTCAGGGGGACGGCGCAGGACATAGCCTACCCCGTGGATGGTATGGATCAGCTTCACGTCAGCGTCTATGTCTATCTTGCGACGGAGCATGGTGATATAGACATCTACCGTGTTGGAACCCGTACGCCCTTCGTCACCCCAGATACGCTCAAGAACTGTCTCGCGGGTGAGGGCACGGCCTTCGTTTTTGGCAAGTGCCTCCAGCAGGCTGTACTCCCTTGGTGTCAGCGCCAGCTCCTCACCACCACGCAGCACGCGTCGCAGGGTGGTATCAATCTCGAGATCCCGAATCACAATAATGCTGCTCTTGTTCACTCCCTCGCGACGGAGCAGTGCGCGCACCCGTGCCAGGAGCTCTTCAAAGGCAAAGGGTTTGGGAAGGTAGTCATCCGCCCCCGCTTCCAGACCTTTCACGCGCTCCTGAACGGCATCGCGTGCAGTCAGCATCAAAATGGGCGTGCGCTCTCGTCGGGCACGCAGGCGGCGGCAGATCTCAAGGCCATCCAGACCAGGCAGCATCAAGTCCAGCAGGATGAGAGAGTAGCCTCCCTCGATCGCCCGCTCCCAGCCGCTCAAGCCATCCTCCGCAACGTCAACCTGATAGCCCGCGCGCTCCAGCCCACGTTTCACCACAGCGGCGATCGGGGCTTCGTCTTCGACTAAAAGAATTCGCACCTGCTCGTTATACCTCCTGCAAAGGCCCGGCGCATTCATGGATTTTTAACCGAAAAGCCCGTGTAGGGCTGGAGAGTTTCGATCCCCAGCCCCACACGGGCTTCGCAGATTCAGGCTATTGCTTAGATGTGGGCGGTAAGTTTCTCGGCGATTACTTGACGTGGCGCAAGCCCAACCATACCGTCCACTTGCTTGCCCCCCTTGAAGATCAAGAGTGCGGGAATGCTTTGAATCCCGTACTGGCCCGCCAGATCCGGCTCCTCGTCTACATTGAGCTTCACAATCTTGACTTTATCGCCAAGCTGCTCCGCCACGGCATCGAGCTCCGGCGCGATCCGGCGGCACGGGCCACACCAGGGCGCCCAGAAATCAACCAGAACCGGAACCTCGGACTTCAGAACCGTTGTCTCAAAATCGGCGGCTGTCACCGCTACTGCTGCACTCATCTTTACTTCCTCCAAACCTTCTTAGAAAATCTTCCACACACGTTACAACTCGGCAAGAGGATTAGTTCCCAAGAACAATCAGCTCCTTGGTCGCCACTGTCAGCCGCTCGCACCCCAACTCTGTGACTAGCACATCGTCCTCGATCCGCACGCCACCAAGCCCCTCAATATAAACTCCAGGCTCCACGGTCGCGACCATCCCCGCCGCCAAGACGACTGTGGCCTTGGGCGAGAACGTTGGTAGTGGCAGATCATGCACCACGCGCCCTAGTCCATGGCCCAGTCCGTGTGGCATCTCGCCGTAGCCCGCGCCATTAAGCAGCTCACGCGCCAGCGTGTCCACGCTTTTTCCCTCAACACCAGGCTTGATCGCCACGAGTGCTGCGAGCTGTGCCTCTAAAACGGAGTCGTAGATATGCCGCATTTTTGCCGTCGGCTCCCCACCAATCACCACGGTGCGCGTTATATCTGAGCAGTAGCCCTCTAGTATGCAACCAAAGTCCATTAAGATAAACTCCGGCCCACCCGACGACCCGATCACACGCTCTGAGGCCCGTCCGTGGATCAGAGCAGAGTTTGCGCCGCTGCCCACAATCGGATCGAAGCTCAGCTTCTGTGCTCCGTGCGTCCTAAAATACGACTCCAGCTCCCACGCCACCCGCGCCTCGGTCATACCCGGCTGAATAAACCCGCAAAGATGCGCAAAACAGGTATCGGCGAGCTGGCAGGCCGCGCGAATCTTCGCCACCTCGCTGGCGTCTTTAATGGCCCGAAGTGCCTCGACATCGCCCGAGCGGGCAAAGACTGCCTGCTGCGCCCGGTCATCTGGGTCGAGTGTTTGCTCCAGCGTGCGATAGG
>JANNDD010000310.1:0-2392 GCA_031387365.1 Armatimonas sp.
CCATCGAGAGCGGCGAGGCGGCTACGCTCGGCGGCGAGCACCTCGCGCGGACGGTCGCCGGAAAGAATGATCGTGATTGCACGACGCTGGATCTTCCCATTCTCGAAGCGCGTACACATCGGGGCGTAGGGCTTGAGTGTCTCTTTAAGGGCGGCGTAGACTCTTGCTCCCTCTGTCTTAATATCAACGAGCAGTGTCACCGGCGCGGCATCGGGATAGACCTGGCCGCCGTTGGCCTTCACCCGCTGCCAGAGCGGCTCTAAATACAGCGCGGTAAGCGTCCGCTCCGGGCGCAGGTCTTTTTTGTCGTGGCCCACGAGAAGCTGGCCATTTTCCAGGTAGACATCGGCCTCGACACTGCAAAAGCCCTGCTCCAGGGCATCGAGTAGCGGACGAGTATGGGCATAGTCGTTGTGCGCATGAGCGCGTAGCAGAGGCTTAGGCATGGTTTATGATCATTTTCGAGCCAACAAGTTGCTCTCGCTAAGGGCTAGCGCCGGGCACTCTCCGCGTGCAGGAAACTTGGTTCACGCCCTCCGTCAGTTCACGTACCCGAAGGGTGCATGGCGCAGAGAGGAACGAACGAAGCCCTTAGCGAGAGCAACTTGTTGCCTCGTATTCGTTCCCCGTGTTTTCTTTTGTAATCATAATACCTGCGCAGTCACGGCACGGGCGCGGTGAGCACTGTAAAATACTCATCATGTTCAAATCGCCCGATCTGATTGCCATTGCTGTTACTGCTCTACGTGATGCGGGATTCTCTCCCACGTTTCCCGACGCCGTGGAGGAGGCAGCGGCACAGAGAGTTGCTCTGCCGACCAACTTGCCGGATCTGCGCCACTTACTCTGGTCGTCCGTGGACAATGCGGAGTCGCGGGATCTGGATCAGATCGAGGTAGCGGAGCGCCTGCCTGATGGCGATATTGTCCTGCGAGTCGGGATTGCGGAGGTGGACTGGCGGGTGCCTCAGGGCGGCGCGATAGATACTCATGCGGCCAAGAACACCAGTAGCTTGTACACGCCCGGCCATGTCTTCCCGATGCTCCCCGAAGCACTCTCCACGGAAGCGACCTCACTGGTGAGTGGCGAAGATCGAGTGGCAATGGTGGTCTCGCTCCGTGTCAACCCCGATGGCACACTGCAAGAGCGGAGCGCGGCCCCTGCGCTGGTGCGCAACTATGCCAAGCTCACCTACGATAGAATCGGGCCGTGGCTGGAGGGCAGTGCGCCTCTACCGGAGGAAGTGGCGGCAGTGGACGGCTTGGAGGCGCAACTCAAGCTCCAGGACGAGACTCTAGAGCGGTTTCTAGCCCTACGTGAGCGGCAAGGTGCACTGAACTTCGAGAGCGTCGAGACGCAGCCCATCACTGAGAACGGCAAGATCGTGGGCATGAAGACAATCCACAAGAACCGGGCCCGCTTACTCATCGAGAGCTTCATGGTCGCGGTGAATACCGCCGTGGCCGAGCTGCTACACGAGAGCGGGCGGGCCTCTATTCAGCGCATTGTCCGTGCCCCCAAGCGCTGGGATCGGATTATCGAGGTGGCTAAGACTGTCAACGAAACCCTCCCGGAGGTTCCTGACCCGCGTGCCCTCTCTGCGTTTCTGGAGCGGCGGCGGGCGGCAGACCCAGCGGGCTTTCCCGAGCTCTCGCTCACAGTGGTAAAGCTTCTGGGGCCGGGTGAGTACACGCTGGTAAAAGCGGGCCGAGAGAGCGAAGGGCACTTTGGCCTGGCTGTCGGCGGATACACGCACTCCACGGCACCCAACCGGCGTTACGTGGATATTGTGGTACAGCGGCTCATCAAGGCCACACTCCATCAAGCGCCTGCTCCCTACACCCCCGAGGAACTAGAAACCCTCGCCGCACACTGCACGGAGCGGGCAAGTGTCGCCAATAAAGTTGAGCGCCGTCTGCGCAAGAGCGCTGCGGCGATCTTTTTACAACCGCGTCTTGGGGAGATTTTCGACGCGATTATCACGGGTGCCAAGAACGGAAAAGTCTACGCCCGCCTGCTCGATCCCCCGATTGAGGGCCGCGTCACGCGCAACGAGCACGGCCTCGATGTGGGCGACAGAGTCTCGGTAAAGCTCATCAAGGCCGACCCCGAGACCGGCTTTATTGATTTTCTGCACCGGGATTAATTTGTCCCGCATTTTCGCTCCCATGAACGGGAGCGTCTTATTGACGGCTTCGCCGACACAAAGGCCGCAAGCGGCCATGGGCGGCACGCCCTTCGTGTCCGAGGTACGAGGACAATAAGACCGGGTGCCCTCTGGGCGCGTGAATGGGGGCGGTTCACGCGCTTCTCGCTGCTGACCTGGCCAAGTTCTTCACCGACGACCACTACCGAGGCTTTCCGGCGGTTCTGGTGCGCCTCCCCGCCCTCG
>JANNDD010000346.1:0-2071 GCA_031387365.1 Armatimonas sp.
GATCGCTACACGAGAAGCTCCCCCGGTACGCCACGGGCTGCGAGACAAAGCTCGCGCGGATATCCAAGATCTCAAGCGGCTCGGTGACATTCTGGGCGCTGAGATTTACCACGGAGAAGCTGTCCATAAACGGCAGCTCAAAGGTCTGGAGCCCTCCCGTCAGTGTAGCCGTGGCCATGCGATGATGTCCCGGCGCGTTGGGCTCGTTGGGCTCAATGGTAAGTGTCGCGCCCTTGCCACCTTTGACCACGAAGCTGAGATACGCGGGAAGCACCCGATCCCAGCGGATGCGAACTTCCTGCCCCCCCGCCCCCGTCCAACGGGGGAGCCCGGTGGGTAGGTGCGGATAGACCACTTCCATACGAGTGGGAATCTGGCTGGGGACAAAAGGCTGCCAGAGGTCGGGGATGGGTGTCGCAGCGCTCCAGCCCGATGCGTTAAAGCCACTCTCGCGCCAGCCATCGGGCTCCGCAGTGGCCTCGTAGTGCCAGTTGCCCTTCTTCACCCAGTACTTGCACGACGACGCTTGCCAGGTACCGTCGGTAGCCGTGATGCCCGGCGCATCCAGAAAAAATCCCCCCTGTCCGCGCGAGCCTTCCCAGCCAATAAGATTCGTGAAGAAGACCTCGGCGGCGATGGTATTATCGCCGGACTTGAGATACGACGCAAGGTCTACCGTGTCGTAAAACCACTTCCCCGTAGGAACACGATGGTAGTCCATCCCGATATCCGCAGGCCCCCGCGCCACCAAGACCCCGTTGATCCAGAGGCGGTACGCATTGTCGGCACTGACATAGGCAAGGGCCTGCTTTGGGACGCGCTTTACGGTCACTTCTTTACGAAAGAGCGCGGCGTGGCTCTCGCCCGCTAGCCAGACCCACTTGCCTACCTGCGGCTTACCTCGGGGTGCTGTGTCCTCGGCTTTGTAGCCCTTGGCTTCGACGCCCTCCGCAGTGATTCGTGGCTGGATAGCTTTGCGAACAATCGGGCCACGGGGATCAGAAGTTTTCATAGCTCCGACCTATTCCGCCAGCTCAGGGTGGTTTTCCTTTGTCCAGTGAATGCGTTTTTGCGAGAGAAACCAGGTCTTGCCCTTGTCATTGTTGCCCTGGAAGAATAAGACCGTCTTGCCGCGCTCGTCAAAAATCCCCGGATGGCCGGACTCGGAGGCGTTCCACTCCCCAGACTTGCCGCTTGCGAGCAGCGGCTGGTCGCTGAGGCGCTTCCAGTGAACGCCATCGGTGCTACTTGCCACGCCGATCTGCTGGGGTGCGTTGTTGTAGGCTCCCGCGTAGAACAGAAATAGTGTCTTGCCGCGCTGGCAGAGTGTGGCGGCCTCAATACAGTCGCGCTCCCACGGCAGCTCCGGTGCGAGCATCGGGCCATCGGTGGAGAGATTGGTCCACGCCGCCCGCCCAAAATCAGACGTCAGCTCAGCCACAGCCACACCGAGCATCTGAATCTTAAAAGCCGGGTCGCGGGTGGCATAGTAGAGGTAGAGCTTGCCCTTAAACGGAAACACCTCGGCATCTATCGCCCGTCCACAATTCCATGCGCCATTGGGCCGAAAAATAGGGTTGGTGGTATCGCGCTCGAAGTGCAGGCCATCTTTGGAGACCGCGTGACAGATCGCATCTTTGGGGCCCATGCCGTAGGTCTGGTAGAAGAGATGCACTTTCCCATTCAGTACCCGCGCTCCCGGCGCACAGATACCCGCCTCCTCCACCGTTCCAGGAGTGGGTAAAACTTCCCCCACTTTAGCCCAGTGGGTCAAGTCCGAGCTTGTCGCGATCCCAATCCCCCAGCCCTTGGGCGCATCGGGCGGAGCAAGCTTGGGGTCAAAGGGCGGCATTGAGTAGTACAGCCAGTACTTCTTCTGAAACCAAATCACCGACGGGTCTTTGGCAAAAGGCCGTCCGAGGCGTGAGGTATCGCCGTAGTACATCTCTGGGGTATTCATGCCTTCATTATTTCCTTACAATTCGACGGTATCCTCTTGTCACAATGAAAAAATCTATTCTTATCCTATCTTCCGCACTAGCTTTGGGACTCTGTGGGCTTGGCGTCTATG
>JANNDD010000404.1:0-3998 GCA_031387365.1 Armatimonas sp.
GTCGCCGCCGTGAGGCCCGACGAAAAAAGATTCCAGTAGAGCAGCCCAAAGTACGCAAAGACCGGATAGGGGAGCCCACCGGTTTTCTGACGTAGGATGATCTGTCCGACGATACTAAATATCAGCGCAGTCGCCAGTGGATAGAGTACTGCCCAAGCATAGCCCAGCACCGATTGTTTATAGCGAGTTTTCACGTCTCGCCCAATGAGCCCCAGGATCAGCTCCCGGTAAGCAGGCGAACGAAACGACATAGCGGCAGACACAGCGCCTATTGTACCGTATCCGCTATTTTCCCTGGACGCGCCATCTCCACATGGGGAATCCCATCTTCGTCGTAAGGCTCTGAGGTCACCACAAATCCGAGGCTCTCGTAGAACTTCAGGAGATATACCTGCGCCGAGAGACGAATCCCACACCCCGGCCAGAGCCGCTCGGCCTCCGCGATCCCACGCAGCATCAGCTCCCGCCCCAGCCCCGTCCTGCGCACCGAAGCCGCCGTGCAAACTCGCCCAATACAGGCATCGCTTGTATATTCCGGGTATTTTACCCCCGCTGCAAAGAGCCGCAGACACGCCACAGGCCGCCCCTCGCCATCGCGCCCCAGCAAGTGCCGCGCGTTCCGATCGTAGCCATCGGCATCAAGATAGACACAGTTCTGCTCCACAACAAATACTTCCTGGCGAAGGCGCATCAAATCATAAAGTTCCCAGGTGTTGAGTTTGCCGAAAGTGCGCCATAACCAGCGCTCTTCCGGGCCGCTTCGATCCATCCAGATAATGTTCTTCTGCTCTAGTGACTCCGCCAGAGCGGACAGGCATTCCTTAAAATCGCTGGCACGAACTGGGCGTTTTTCCATATCGTGCCAGTACTCAATCACCTGACCAAATCTTCCTCCTGTGGCGGGAGCGTAGTCAAAGCAGTCATAGTCACCTACACAATCCATTGTGAAAGGAATCCAACGCGAGTGCCACCAGGCAGAGCGTACGCCTGGGTCGCTGACACACTTATGGTCGGATGCATAGCCCCAGTCTTGGTAGCTCTCTTGGACACTTCGCCACTGCGTCAAAATCTCGTTGACAGGAAGCAGAGCACCACGTCCAATCAAAGTAATCTCGTCATTTTGCCCATTGTGTCGTCTTAGGGATTCACGAAAATCATCCAGGAAGTTCATGCCGAGAACCCTCTCTACGGCAACGATTTCGTCTTCTGTCGCTCCAGGGTTCAGGCTCGCAAAGACGTGTGGGAACTGCGCTTCCAGCTCGCGCTCGATCCGTTCCCATATCTCGGTTACTGTCACGTTGGGAGTTCTCCTGTAAGACGATCCAAAAGTACCTGGACGCCGTCAAGCTCACGGTAGAACCAGAGCGTCCCTGTGGGGCACTCGCCGCGTAGATAGGCCAGAAGCGGCTCACGAACGGCGAGCCAGGGGATGGATTCGAGGAGCTGTAGTGCATCAGCAAGAGGTACCAGGGCAACACTCAGTATCTCGTTGTCTGGGTCGGCACTTTGGAGTACACCTGACCAGGAGTCTATCTCGAAACAATAGGCGATTGTCTGTTCGCGCCGTGCCGGGTGGTCTATCTGCATGCAGTATGCTAGACTTCCGATAGACTCAACTACTGCCCCCGTTTCCTCGGCAAGCTCCCGAACCAGCGCCTCAGTGATAAGCTCACCGGGCTCTACGATACCGCCCGGCAGCACCCAGAACGGCGGCTTCTCCTTGATATACTGCTGTTGCACCAGCACGAATTGGTCGTTCCATCGGAGAATTCCCACCGCGACATGGTTTATCTGGTAGGTCATGCGATTCCTCGGGCGGCGCAGAAGGCACGAGTCATAGCGGCAAAGGGAGCAGTGGGCGCTTGCATCCGTGTCAGTTTGCTGCGCAGATTCTCGGTAAGCTGGGGATCGGGGTGGCTCTGTGCGATCTGTAAGCAATAGTAGAGCATCTGTAGCTCATTGATCAGATGGTCACGGCGCAGGCTTTGCAAGTCGCCGGGGAGATGCGGTGGGCGATCTTCTTTTCGGAGGCGCAGGGCTTCCAGAGTGTGCAGCGCTTTTTCGTTGTCTCCGATTGCATAGGGAACCTCGTTGTGCCACCCGATAAGCTGTTCGGGATCGTCGTGCTCCGGGTGAATGAAGAGGGGGGACTCTTGCGTGAGATCATCTGCGTGGCTCCGGGCGCGACGGTCTTTGTCCTGGAGGGGGAAATAGCTTCGCTTGAAGCGCTGGTTGCAGGAGCGGCAGCAGAGAAAGAGGTTCTCCCAGTCATAGGCCAGCCAGTAGTAGCCCGGTTTGAGCATGTCCCGCTCGCTCTCCTGGCAGACAGCACGCTTGGGGCGGAAGTGCTCGACATCGCTGTCGCTCCCGACGATGCGCTCACAGAAACAACACTTGCCATGCTGATCTTCCACAAGCGCAATCTTAACGCTTGCATGTCCATAGAGATTTTTATCAAACTCAAACTCCCGCTCACCGCTCTCATAGCGCGTGCAGAGCCGCAGCATCTCATCCACGCCATCAAGCGCCAGCTTCTCCGGCCAGGAGACTGTTTTCGTGATGCGGATCATTTCTCGTTCTTAATAAGCGCAGCCGTGCGGCGGATCAAGTCCATTGCTTCCTGGTCGGCGGGACGTGCCGCGGAAGGCAGCTTCCCAAGCTCCCCATCAATCACCGCCACCCGCGCTTTGTCATCGCCGGAGAGTTCCGCTTGCGAGAGGAGTGTCTCGCGCTCATCGAGAAGCGCCTGAATCTCAGGGGCATAGACGGGCTGCTCCTCGAAAAGCTCGCTCGCCAGAATCTGGTCCACGCGCCACTTGCGAATCTCGTCCACATCGTTTTTCACAACCACATGGTCGCCCTCGCGCTTGAGCAGAATGATATTGGCACCCGGCGCGGCCTGCACTACCAGCGGGCTGTGCGCCGTGGCGATGAACTGCGTGCGGGGAAATATCTCGTCGAGCTTTTGGATCAGCTCCCGCTGCCACTGTGGGTGCAGGTGCAGGTCAATCTCATCCACAAGGCACACCGCAGGCTCCGCGAGCGGGTTCTCACTGTGGGGGTAGCGAGCGATCATCCGCGCCGCAAAGTCCACCACCCACGCCAGCGCCGTCTGATACCCCAAGCTCAGTTCTCGAATCCGCACCCACCCATATGGTGTATGTACCTCCGCAATCGGCTCCAGAGCATTGTCATTGGTTACACGATAACGAAATGAGGAAACATCGGGAAGGATAGCAATCAGTGCTTCCTCAACGACACGAAGCCGCCGCTTCGTCCGTTCATCGTCATTGATTCGAGCGGCATAGTCTGCCTTGGAAAGCCAAAGGTCGGCGTTGATAAGTTGTGCTTCAGAGTCAAACAATGTTTCACTATTGTCAGGCATTTCACTATTATCATGATTGCCAATACGACGCATTCCACCATAGCCGCATATAAAACAATCCTTTAAAGTTGTGTCGAATTCAAGGTCATGTGAAAACCCATGGTCGGAAATAATTAGACTTAGGCTATATGGGTACACACTTTTAAATAATATTTTAATTTGCGATAGTTCCCCATGATGATTTTTTGAGGGGAACTGACTTGTTATCAATTTATGATCTTTATATGTTTTAGGCTCTATGACATTCATCATGTGAAGAAGTGAATCTGAATTTTGCGAGGGATGGGAAATTTGTGGACTCATTAATGCTATTGATTGAAGTAATGTTGATTTTCCAGTTCCATTATTTCCGATAATTATATTCCATTTGTGTATTTTTTCATGTTTTGTTTCATAAAAAGGTAATTTATCTGATGGGAAACATTTAATATGAGAAAGATGGAGATGATAAATATAAATGGCGATGTGTTCTGAATTATCATCGATTGACAAAAACGCGCTCATAACAAACCACCTTCACACGCAATGCCGTTATCATACGGGCGGCTAAAGCGGCCCGCTGTTGCGACAAGAAAACTAAAACCCCCTCCACCCTCTCCCGTTATCGGGAGGG
>JANNDD010000421.1:0-1328 GCA_031387365.1 Armatimonas sp.
AGGACGCCGAAGAACAGGCCGCCTCTCTCGCGACTCTCACCGTCTTCAGGGCAACACGAACCACCCACCAAGCGGCAATCGCGGCGGCAAAGGCAGCCACCAAGGAGCGCGACGGTGCCTACAAGCTCGCACTGAAGTGGAACTCAGCGCTCAATCGCATGGCCAAGATCGCCCTCCGCGAGCGCCCCGACCTCCTCGCAAGACTCCGCTAAACCCACCCAGTCCCTCTTCCCAGCGAGGTACGAGCGGCGGGGGAAGAGGGTCGCCGTCTCAGCGGCGGGGAGATGGCGCGAAGCGGCGCGGGGAGATGGCAAAAAGCAGGGATTTTCCCCTGCTCTCGCGAATGGTAGGCACATGAAACGTAAACTTCTCGTGGCGGCGACTCTGGCGATGGGGGCCAGTGCGGCGCAGGCAAATGTGACTCTTCCCAAGCTGATCTCCGATGGCTGCGTGCTCCAGCGCAACACGCCCGTGCGGCTCTACGGCACCGCCGATCCGGGCGAGACGGTGACGATCTCGATCAATGGCAAGACCATTAATATCGATACTCCAGCTGATGGTAAGTGGCAGGTGCGCTTTCCCGCACAGAAGGCGGGCGGGCCGTATGTGCTGACGGTTAAGGGCAAGAATACGCTCACGGTCAAGGATGTCTACTTTGGCGAGGTCTGGGTGTGCTCGGGGCAGAGCAACATGGAGTGTCCGCTGGCAGCATCGTTTGAAGCCAAACCCGAGATCGAGAGTGCGCCCGACCCATTGCTACGCATGTTCACGGTCACCAAGTCTGTGTAGCTAACCCCGCAAGAAGAAGTGGCGGGCGGGACGTGGCAAAGCGCTGCTCCCGATACTCGTGCAGGATTTTCTGCCGTGGGCTACTACTTCGCCAAGCAGCTCCGCAAGGCGCTCGGAGTGCCGGTCGGGATGCTACACACGTCGTGGGGCGGGACACGCATCGAGGCGTGGATGTCGAAAGACGTGAATCTCGGATTGGGGATGAACGCCAGCGAGTTCGCCACACCCGTGGTCGCTGCCGAGGCCAAGGCCCGCTACGAGCGCTTAGTGGCCCGCTGGAGAGCTGCGGGCTCGCCGCAGGGGGTCGGGCTAGACTCGGGGCGCTCTGACAAGACCACGGGCTGGGAGCGCGGCGGGGGCGGCGATGCCTGGAAAACCGTGAGCGCACCCGGCGAGTGGGACACGCTTGGCAACGACGAGCTTCTCGGAATAGACGGCGCGGTCTGGTTCAAGAAAGAAGTGGAAGTCAGAACCTACCAAACCATTCGATAACCTGCCGCGCGACCTCAAGTCGGCAATAGTCTGCCGTAATAATGTGT
>JANNDD010000447.1:0-7544 GCA_031387365.1 Armatimonas sp.
TGTTAACCACCTTAAATCTAAGCTAAGTAAGGCACAGTTAGCGACCGAAGCCACCAAAGCCGCCGCCCATGCCGCCGCCCATCATGCCGCCGCCGCCCATGCCGCCGCACAACAGGCCATTCATACCGAAGCGTGCGAAGAAGGGAACCGAAATGATCCCTCCCAAAACTGACTGTAGATCCATCGGATCCAAGTACGTCAGGTTGATACGCTCGTAGGCCGCAGCGGGACGCACCCCCAGATTAGGATCTTCAATGTTTTGTGGGTTTTGATCCTGTGTGGGCTGTGGGATCGTACGTGGCTTCACAATCCAGACACCGTTCTCTTTGGTGTAGGTCAGTGGCACGCTCGCAGCACGCATGATCAACTTAAGAGCATTCTCAAAAGGCTGCTCCGTGATCTTGAGCGTGACGAACCCAACAACATTGTTATCAATCACGTAGTTGTTGATTCCTGCTTGCTTGAACGCAGCCTCAATTGTCTTACGGATCGGTGAATCCTCAAGGTCGAAGGTTACCCTCTTGTTCGCGGCATCATCTTGCCGTGCATAAGCATTCACCGGAAAAGCCAAAACGATGGCTCCCAGTGAGAGTGTCAGTGCTAAGAATCGCATCTTGTTCATATTTTTATACCTGTCTTGCCTTACCCCGCAAATCAGATCACACCAGCATGTTGGTGCATTATACCTGTTCAGCGCAAAAGCGCCAAATCACTACCGTATCGTTATTGAATTCCGCCGCCGCCGGGGCCACCACCGGCCTTACCACCGCCGATACCGCCCGGCCCCATGCCTGAACCCATACCCGGCCCCATGCCCGACCCCATACCCGGACCGTTCCCGGCACCACCACCAGAGTTAAACTGCTGACTCAGGGCACCCCGTACTGCAGGAGACAGCCCAGAAAGCTTTACTTCAACTGAGCGACCATCCCGAGCCCGCAAAATGAGGTGCTCCATGGAGATAGACTCCACCACTAGGGGCGGCACACCAGGTATCAGACTATCCACTTCTGCACCTGGTTGCACAATGGTCACATCAGAATCAGGCGGCACTCCAGACTCAATAATAGCAGCGATACCCCCATTGTAGAAGACACCCGCAACACGCCGCGGAACGGGCGGAAGCGGTGGCAGATCGTCGGGATTCACTGCACCCGGAACGGGTAGATCCTTAGAAGTCCAGATAGGTGCCGTTCTGTGCTCCATGACATAGTCCCAGGCAGGAGTAATCTGAACAACGGGCTTGATAACGGACTCAAAAGGATCCTTGCGCGAGGCCAGCGCAGCTATCCCGTCCCGGATGGGAGAAGGCTTCGAGCCGCCGGCTCCGCCAGGGCCACCCATACCACCCATCGGGATTTGCCCCCCCATCGGATTTGCACCAGCAGCGCCGAAGGCCATCTTCATTGCTGCAGGTGCTCCGTCAAAGGAAGTTTGGCGCGCACCAGGTTTCCCGCCACCCATCGCCACTGCACCAGGAGCACCCATACCAGGAGCACCCATACCAGGAGCTCCCATCGTGGGTGATGCGGAGTTGTCTTCGGGCGGAGGCGAGCTACACCCCGTGATGCTTAACGCACCCAGTACGGTCAGTGTTAGTGCAAAAGTCACAAATTTCATGGATTTCCTCAAGTTTGCTTGTAGCCACCCGGCTACTTCCATTTCGTTACTGGATCGGGGCTCCCGCACCGCCACCGGGAGGAGGAGCACCTGGCATAGAGGTAGCTCCCCCCATGGACGGCCCCATGGATCCAGACATTCCCATGCCACCACCCATACCACCGCCGCCGCCCATACCCATCATACCGCCGCCACCCATGCCTCCACCGCCTGCTCCCGCAGCAGCAGCAGGGAAAGTCGGACCAGGAGTTTTCCCTTGCGTGAACTCAAAGACCTGAAGGTTATAGCTTCCCAGCAATCGCGGGGAGTTGCCTTGAAGGTTAAAGCCTGTAACGAGCACAAGGCGGCCAAAGGTATTCCATCGCTCAACATGCTTCAGGACGGCATCAAAATTCCCGGAAACCGTAACCGCTCCCTTGTTTTCGGAAAGCAGAGGAACATTCGCTTGGTTGGGATCATCGGGGGGCGGATAGAGACTAAAGCCCGCCTGAACAATCTGAACAGCCTTATCGGAACGAACAAACTTATCCAGCATAGGCCCGAGATCGTAGAGCTGCTCTTTCTGGATCTGCTGCCAGGCAGTATAGAGGTTCGAGATATTGATCACTGGCATAAAGCGCTTCTCATATCTCCCCCAGTCGCTCTCAGCCATGGCGACCTTGACTTTAGCATCGGCAAATGCCTTATCCACCTGAGGCTTCGTATCAGCAATTAACTGACGCGCTGCACGATCCGCTTCCTTGGTTGCAGTTTCTTTATTTTGTGGATCGTTGAGCGTGAACCACAGTGTCAAGACAGCAATGAGAGAGAGGACACCAAAAATAATCCATACCTGAGGACGTGTTAGCTTACTCATAATTTTATCCTGTTGCCTCCCTTACTGATCGCCATCTTTCAGCATACCCTTGGCACCACCCTTGCCACCACTATCAGCGGGCGCAGCAGCACCTGTATCAGCCCCCATACCCGGCCCCATAGAACCCGAGCCGGACATCCCCATGGAGCCCGACATTCCCATGCCACCCCCCATACCCATAGCACCACCCGCGCCCGCGGCCCCTGCAATAGGTGCCGTGGGTGGGCTTACATTCTGAACAAGCTGAGCCGCGACCTGGATCGGGAAGCTGCGCTGCGCATCAGGAGGAAGCTGCTTGCGAGCCTGAATCCCCTGGTAGTCAGGCATTCCCTTGATACTAAGTGCCTTGATATCCGGGTTCGCAAATAGTGTCAGGTAAAAGCGCCCAACATCCTCAAGCTTAGGCACCGATGCGCTGATGCTCAGGCTATCGCCCTCAACAGCCATGCTATTGTACTCAACCCCACGGTAGGTATAGCGTGCCGCATTTCGGTAGATCAACCCTGGAAGCCGGTTGAAGAACTGGACATTCTTCACAAAATCGACCTTGGCTTGAATCGGCTGAATTTGTTGAAGCTCAGTCGTAGTCTTGGCCATAGTCTCTTCTACAGCCAAGGCTGCTTCGTTGGCAGTATTCGCCTCGGCAACTTTTCGGTTGTACTCCGGATCCTGAATGGCGAAGCGGTAGATGAGCGGTGCCGCGATACAGACAGCAAGAAGAGACCCTGCCCACCACCAGGTGGCGCTCGTCTTTTTCTGTTCCGCGATATAAGCTGGTAAGAGGTTGATGCGCAGCATCGTTTTCCTGACTCCCCGTCGTTTACGTATTTGCTCAGTAAGACCACCACTCGCGTGGTGGCCTTCAAAATATTATTCTTTGCCCAGAACCGCATCCCGAGCGGCAAGCCCCAGAGCGACTGCCAGTGACGAAGCCATCTCAGTACGCCGAGTCACGGACACTTGTTTGGAAGCCACATTGAGCCCTGCAAAGGGATCGGCCATTGATGCGGGAATCCCCAAGTCATGCTGAATGTACTGATCCAAGTTTTGAACTCGGGAAGCTCCTCCACAGAGAAGAATCAGATCCATCGTATCATTGGGGTACTTTGAGCGGAAATAGTCTACCGAACGACGAAGCTCCATAACAAATTCCCCGAGCATCGGGAGAATGGCATTGAATACTTCTTTACGTCGCTCATAGTAAGGATCGTTAGGCTCAGCAGGAACGATCGCTGTCTCTCCCGTAGAGGGTGCGCTCTCCCCCTCCACGCCCGATACAGCCGCTCCTTCGAAGGGGCTGGCAAAAGGATTGGTAGCTTCCGCAAAGGGATTGTTATCAGCGATGTCGAACGGGGATGCCGCTGCCGCAGGTGCCTCCCCCCCACCAAAGAGGGGTGGAGGTAGGGGCGCACTCAGGTCCACATCGAAGATGGACTGAACTCCCATATCCTGCGCGTTCGCGGAGTCACCGTAGAGCATCTCATCGGCCTGGCCACTCTTAACCAGATCCATTAAGATCACGGCATGAGCACGTTTTTCGTCCTCGGCCGCATCCATGGAGAGCCCCATTCGATCCGCAATCGCACGGGTGAAGTTGTCTCCGCCTAGGGGAATGGTACGCGGATAGCGCAGCGTCCCGGCCTTAAAGACCCCGACATCTGTCTGGGATGCTCCAATATTAACAATCACGACATTCTTGCTCTGAAGTCCCTCTTTCGAGAGATCAATCAAAGCACGCCCCACTGCCAGCGGCTCAACATCGATCACCACGGGCGTCAGACCCGCCGCAGTGAGTGTGTCAATGTGCTGACGAATCATATCGCGCTGCGCCACTGCCAACAGCACTTCCATGTTCGGATTATTGGAGTCGTTGTCGGTAGCGGGATTATCAATCTTTTGGAACGACATCTCCACATCGCTTGCAGCGAAAGGAATATGGCGCTCCACTTCCCACTTCATGGTTTCCGCGAGCTCACTGAGGGTCATTTTAGGAACCTCAATCACACGGACTACCATCCCGGCTGCGCCCGCAACCGAGGAGACACACTTGGTGGCCTTGATGCCGTTTTTAGTACGCATCTGTTTGATAGCCATCCCAAGGGTCTTGGGGTCAGCGATTACTCCCTGCTGGACAGTGCCCGGCGGGGTATTCTCGATGGCGATCCCCGTGACACGCAGGCTACTGCCTGCGCCACTGACCTCGACCATCTTAATGGTTTGCGTCCCGATGTCCAGCCCGACGAACGTCCCGCCGCTCGGTTTGGCTCGCACAACCGGCTTAGGACGCGGAGCCGTCTTCGCTCCTGCGCCTGCTTTTGTCCCTCCGTCCAATCTGGCCACTACGCTAATCCTTCTTTCTCTCTGAGACAGAACATGGGTAATTATACGGCGTTGTCTTTTTCTATGTCAAGCATAAATCAATAAGGGGCCGTTTTATACGGCCCCCTGAAGATTTTATTAACGTCCCCGCTTGAACCAGCCCAGGATTCCACCAGACCCTGTGGGCTTCTTTCGTCGAGGTAATCGCTCCATATCGTCGGCATAATCACCGTCGTCGTAGCCCTCATCGTCGTCAAAATCATCTAAATCTTCGTCAAAATCGTCCAGATCTTCCTCATCCTCTTTATCAAAATCAAAGGTGATCTCATTGTCGTCCCCCGCATTTATCAGAGGTGCCCCCGGTTTTGGCGGGGCTGGTGCGGTCTCGGCAGCTCGAGCAACAGGCAGCTCGCTCGGAGCGACCATAGGAGAGGTGCCCCAGTTGGTCTTGAGTGGTTCGGAAGTTGTGCGGGGTGGCTCCGGTATCCGAGGTAGCTCTGCTCCCGTTTCCCAGACGGGCTCTGAAAATAGCGGGCTAGAAGTTGGGGAAGCGGAGGCAGGGGTTGCCACAATCGGTGCCACAGGAGTAGGCCGTGCCATAGGAGGCTCCTGCACAGGAAGCTGAGCGCTCACGGGGCGAGGAGCCTCTACCACTGGCAAAGACGAGCTTGCGGGCTGTGCGGGAGCGACCGTGAGAGGCGGCGCTTGACTGACAGGCGCTACTTGACTGACGGGCAGCTGCACACTGGCCACAGGCTCAGAGTTCACTGGAGGCTCAGAGCTTCTTCCTGGATTGCGTAGTGAGGGAGGTGCCCCTCCCGCCAGAAAATTCATGTCGTCATCGTCGTCGTCCGCTTGCTCCGCTTCTGAGGCAAGGTGCTCAAAGCGATCATCGTCGTCTAGGGCAGTGTAGTTGACCGATGGCTCGGTCGGCCCTGTGGATTTGAGACGCGGATAGTACTGGTTGTGATAGTGAACCGAGTCCACACTCTCCGAGGGAGCCGCATTGAGCACGACACCAATCAAGTTTGCGTGGGCCTTGGTGAGCATGCCCTTGACCTGCTCGACGACCCCTCGGGGGACATCGCCTGCCCGAATCACCAGCAGAGTGGAGTCCACAAACGATGCCAAAATCGAGGTATCTGAGAACGCAATCGTGGAGGGCGCGTCAAAGAGCACCACATCGGCGGCATCTTTCAGGCGCTTGTGCAGCTCTCGCATCTGCGGTGAGCCGATCAGCTCGCTCGGGTTTAGCGGGAGCGGCCCCGAGGTCAGTACCAGGAGATTCTCGATCTCCGTGCGCTGCAATACCTCGTCAATGGCAATACTCGCCCCCGCAAGAAGTGTCGTCAGCCCACGCTCGTTGGAAAGGGAGAAGACCTGATGCAGGCTCGGGTGCCGCAGATCCGAATCCACCAGAATCACTTTTTTCCCAGCCTGCGCCATGGTAATCGCCAGGTTGGCAACCGTTGTCGTGGCTCCTTGGCCGGGCTTTACCGTCGCGACAAGAAGCGAGCGGAAGGGATTCTCCAGCTGGGTAAACAAGATATCGGTGCGTAGCAGCCGGTAGGCCTCCGATGTCGGGGAGAGAGGATCGAGGTAGGTAACGCGGGGCGCACGGCGCGGATCGGGAAGCTGAGCGGGGATCTCGCCCGCCACGGGCAGCCCCAGGATCTCCTCGGCATCTTTTTTGGTGCGTACAGAGTTATCCAGTGCGTCTTGTCCAATCACCAGCGCCACCCCTAAGATCAGCGCCAGAGTCGTGGCGTAGAGCAGCAGCTTAACCCCATTGGGCAAGGTATTCTTCGACGGCAGAACATACGCACGAGTAATCAGAATCGTCCCCGTCTGGCTAGAAAGAATACTCTCGCCGCCCAGCTTCTGAAGACTCTGGTTGATCATCGCTAAGTTCTTGCTCGCCTGATCCAGCTCTCCCATGAGCTTGCTGTACTCGGCTTGCAAAACGGGGGAGCTTAACAGACGCTTGAGAAGCTTGTTGTACTGCTGCTCGTGAGGCAGCATCGTAACCTCAGCCGTCGCGACATTGCTTCGTGCGATATTCAGGCTCCGCTGCGCCTCTAGGTAGTTAGGGTTGGGCTGCGAGACAGTAAATGGCTTCTTAGCCCCATTCCGGGCAATTTTCAGCTTGCTGAGTGTCTCACGTGCCGTCTTCAGCTCCGGGTCATTATCGCCGCGTGTCGCCGTGAGCCGGTTGAACTCGACCTCAGCCCTATCTACTGCCAATTGCAGGTCTTTATAGCGCGGGTTCTCCTCGGCGGGAAGGCTAACGGTGATCGTTTTCGGGGTGGAGGCGGCATTCTGAACCGCATTATTGAAAGCCTCCCGTGCCCCATCCCGCTGCGCTCGCAGCTCGGCGAGGCGGTTCTCGAGGCTCTGGAAGCTCTGGACGGTGTTGTCATTAGGACCAATAATCACCGCGAACTCACTTCGGTTCTTGAACGCCGCCAAATTACGCACAGCGACAACGCGCTCCTGCACCGCGGCGTCTTTCTTCTTTAGGAGTCCGGCAATATTGGTGCGAGTGCCCGCCTGGGAGAGAGTGGCGTAGTGATCCAGAAAGGCAACCGTGAGCATATTGAGATAGAGGAGCGCCTCACTCTCACGCCCAAAGTTTCCCACGAGCTGAATCTGATTATCAAACTGGCGCACACTCTCTGTGTCCATCAAGCTGACCACGGGCTTAGCATCCACTTGTTCGCGGTAGATATTCGCGATCACACTTGCGTCC
>JANNDD010000448.1:0-23494 GCA_031387365.1 Armatimonas sp.
GACGCTCACATACGCAAACTTCCAGAGCCGCTTGCCCGTCTCCGCCGCCACGCACTCGATAACCTCTTGCTCGCCCAGCCGGTGAAAAACAATCGCCTTGCCCGCCACCACACACGGTGACGCGTACCCCTCGCCTTTTATCCGCTCCCAAATCAGCTTGGGAGTCTCCCGGAGCGGCGTTTCTGTGGAGAGCGCATTGTGGCTCGGCCCCAGAAAGTCCCGCCAGTCGTGGGTTATTGCGCCGGGCGCAAGCGACTTCGGGGGCGCGTGGAAAATCAGCCCGTCTTCGAACCCACCCGGCTCGCCACTCATTCGTCGCTCCGAGCCACCCTCCCTTGGGTCAAGGGAGGGTCGGCGGAGTGAGGAACGAACGAAGCCGGGGTGGGTTCTAAAGCCGGGGTGGGTTCAGAGACGAGTTCCGAAGGTGTTGGAGGCGATTCGGGGACACGCATGGAGATGCCACGACTCACGCCGGGCTCTTGCATCGTGACGCCGTACCAGAGCGGGGCGGCTTCCATCGTGGTGGCATTGTGGGTGATCAGAATAAACTGGCTCTGCTGACCGAACTCGCGCACTAAATCGGCGAACTTCTCGACATTGGCGCCATCCAGCGGCGCATCTACTTCATCGAGAACGCAGAACGGGGCGGGGCGGACTTCTAAGAAGGCGAAGAGCAGTGCGGTGGCTGTGAGTGCTCGCTCGCCACCGGAGAGCAGTGATAAGTTCTGACGCTTCTTCCCCGGTGGCTGCGCGAGAATATCAATGCCGGTCTCCAGCACATCGCTCGGATCGGTCATGACCAAATCCGTCGAGCCGCCGCCAAAGAGCCGGGTGAAGAACTTCTGGAACGCGACATTGACTTTATCAAAAGTCTCCGCGAAGACGCCGCGTGTGGAGTCGTCTATCTCGGTGATCGTCGAGAGGAGCTTGGCCTTGGCATTGTCCAGATCGGCTTTTTGCTCCGTCAGGAACCGGAAGCGCTCCGAGACCCGCTCGTACTCTTCGATAGCCCCGAGATTCACCGTTCCTAGTGCACGGATCTCGCGGCGCAGGCGGGCGATCTCCTGCGCGACATCTTTTTCAACCGGCGCACCGCCGGTGAGTGCAACGGCGGAGTCCGGGTGCAGATCGTACTCGTCTTGCAGGCGCTGGCCAACCGTCTCCGCCTGCGTTTCGACACGAGCGGCACGCAAGCGGGCCTGCTGACCGCGCTCCGTGGCAAAGCCAATCGTGCGCTGTACTAAGCGAATGCGCTCCGTGAGCTGGAAGTTCTCGTTGACTAACGCTTGGCGGCGCTCGCGCCACTTCTCGACCTCAAGAGCCGCTTCATCCAGAGATTTCTTAGCGGTGTCGCGCTCACCGGCACGCTGGATTGCTTCGGCATCCTCGGTGGTGATCACTGTCTCCGCTTCAACGGCACGGCGGCGGCGCTCTTCGCCCGTGATCGTGGCGCGCAAGGCTCCTTCTTCGGCACGCTTGGCATCGCGTGAGAGCCCCACCACACGTTCCCGCAGGCTCGCTGCTTCCGTGGCAATCGTGCGTGCCTGATCACGGGCTTCGTCGCGGCGCACCGTGAGCGATGCCTGACGACGTGTCAGCTCCTCACGGCTGGCGAGTACCGACTCATCGGTTCGGTCCGCGTCCTCGATGGCAGCGGAGAGTGTCGCTTCCCGGCTCGCATCGGCTTCCCCTGAGGCGGCAAGCTGTCCCGCACGGGTCTGGAGCTGAAGCGCCTCTTTCTGGAGCCGCTCGGCCTCGGTCTTTTTATTTTGCACGCGGCGCTCGGTGTCTAAAACCGCCTCACGCGCCCGCTGGATCACGCTCTCCGCCTCGCGGACGGCTTGCCGCGCGGCCTCACTGGCGGCCCGTGCCTCGGTTTGCTGCGTCGCGATGCGCTCTAGAGCCGCTCGGCCAGTATCAACAGCCTCCTCAAGCTCCCCGATCTCCCGTTTGCGCGAGAGTAAGTTTGGCCCCTGCCGCCCAGTCCGTCCACCCGTGATCGCACCAGTAGGCACCACCAGCTCGCCACTGAGCGTCACAATCCGTGCCCAGTCCCGCTCGATCTGGCGCGAGACCTCAGTGGCGGTGTCGAGGTCCTCGACCACTAAAACACGCGCCAGATGCACGCGAACGGCAAGCGAGACATCATCGGAGAAGCTAATCAGCTCAGCGGCGGAGCCGTAGACACCTTTGAACTTCTTTGCCGCCGCCCGAAGCGCGGGGGGAACGGGCTGATCTCTTAGCTTATCCAGCGGCAGAAAAGTCGCGCGGCCGCCGCGAGTCTCATGGAGAAAGCGAATCCCCGCCTTTGCCTGTAGCTCCGTGTCGGTAATAATGTCCTGAAGGCTTCCCCCTAAGGCAACCTCAATAGCAGTTTCAAACGCAGCAGGAACTTTGATGGCGTCGGCAAAGAGCGTAAAGCGCCCCGCGATCTTTCCCTCGGCGGCTGCACTCAGCGCGGTCTTCACACCGGCGAAGTAGCCCTCCTGCATCGCCTCAGTTTCTTCAAGCACGCGAAGCCGTGACTCGGATCCGGCCAGCTCGCGCTCTTTACGCCGGCGGAGCTCCTCAAGCGCACTGACAGACTCCACGGCGGCTTTGTAGCGGGGCTCCGAGACCGTTTCGAGAGCAACTTTAACGTTGGCTTGCTCCTCGCGAGCGGCTTCGAGCGCTTGCACAAGCTGCTGCTGGCTCTCCAAAGCGGCAGCCACTTCGGCATCGCGCTGCTGCACACGCTCCTGGGCCTCACGGATATCTTCGTGACGCCTTTGAATACGCTCCCGCAGGCTGTCCCGCTCGGCCTTTTGTGCGGCGAGCTTCCGCGCCAGGCTCAGATAGTCAGCCTCCTGTCCCGCGAGCATTCGGGAGAGCTCCCCGAGCGCCTTATCCGCCTCCCGCGCAACACTCTCGGCATCGGCGAGGGCTTTCGTCTTTTCAGCCAGCCCTGTCTCGGCGCGCTTCGCCTCGATTTTAAGTGTCTCGGCCTCCGTGGCCAGGCGCAGCTTATCTGAGTCGAGTGTCTCAAGATCCGTCGCCAGAGACTTCAGTGTCTGCCGGGCACTCCTCTTGCGCTCTTCGGCGAGGGCAATTCGGCTTTCCAGACGCTCCACCTGAGTCATCGTGAGCTGCTGGCGAATGCGTGCCGCGTCCATCTGGCTCTCAGCATCCGAGATGCGCTGTCCCAAGCCGAGTGCGCTCGCCTCCAGCTCCTCGGCTTCGATGCCAAGCGCATCGGCCTCTTTCTTTGCCGCCTCCACGGCTCTCTCTAGCTCCGCAAGCTCGTCTTTGGCACGCTTGTAGTCCGCCGCAAGCAGCCCGACCTCAACAGCACGAAGCCGCTCGGTAAGCGCATTGTGCGTCCGTGCCACATCGGCCTGCTGGCGAAGGGGCTCGACTTGGGTGTTCAGCTCCCCGAGAATATCCCTCACTCGAATCAGGTTAATCTCGGTGTTCTCTAGCTTGCGCTGCGCCTCGCGTTTCTTTACCCGATACTTCTTGATGCCCGCCGCTTCCTCGAAAAGCTCACGTCGGTCCTCGGGCTTTGCGGAGAGAATCCCATCAATCTCGCTCTGATTGACAATGGCATAGGCTCCTCGGCCCACCCCCGTATCGGTAAACAAATCCGCGATGTCTTTGAGCCGACACGCCACTTTATTGAGCAAAAACTCGCTCTCGCCGCTGCGATAGATCCGCCGCGTCACACTGACTTCGGAGAAGTCTAACGGCAAAAAACGATCTTCGTTGTCTACGGTGAGCGTGACTTCGGCCATGCCCATTGGCTTGCGCTTGGACGAGCCTGCGAAGATCACATCACGTGCATTCGTTGCACGCAGATTAGAGGCTTTTTGTTCTCCCAAACACCAGACCAGCGCGTCAAGCAGATTAGACTTGCCCGACCCATTAGGCCCGACAATACACGTCACGCCAGGGACGAACTCAATCTCCGTCTTATCTGCGAACGTCTTAAAACCATGGAGGGTCAACCGCTTGAGGCGCATAAACGTTGCATTCTACCATCGTCAGACAACAAATGACGGTATAATTTCTTGAGTGAGGTAAACATGCTACAACAAGACATGCAAGCTCCCCCTTTGACCTGGGCACAAAAGACACTTCTGCTCCTGCCTGCGCTGGCGGGAGTCCACAGTGCCTACTACTATGCCGCCCTTCCCGAGAAGATGGCCTCGCTACTTTAGGCAGGCATGGGCTGGCTTCTCAAAAAGACGCCCAACGACATGATCAACCTGCCCCATAAAGAGTACTGGTCAGACAGTGATCAATACCCGTTTGCCGGTCGTGGCAGACTCGACTGCGCCGAAGACCATTGCGAGGCTCTTGATGTTATCGTGGCACTCGCCCATGGGAGTCGCTCCCGTGTCCAAAGCGTGCAGAAAGTCCTCAAGGCTCCCCGCGATGCCGCTGGAAACGTGCTCGGTGATCGGCTCCTCCAGGGCTTCGGTAGCGTGGTGGAATCCCTCCATCCCCATGACCTTTGCGCCCTTGAGTGCACTATGCCCATCCCAGAGTGCTGTGCCGTGCGCTCCCACGGCGCGCCAGTCACACTCCCAGCTAGAGTGCAAGCCCTCCGCACACCACGAGCCACGGTAGGTAAAGCGCAGCCCGTTTGCCATCTCGAATAAGCACGTCGCCGAGGCCGCGCCTTTGTACCAGGACCACGCAGGGTTAAACTCCTCCGCATAGACTGACACGGGATCAGCCCCTGAGAGAAAACGTGCCTGATCGAAGCTATGAATCGCCATGTCAAGAAGCAAAACATGCTCCATCTCGTCGCGAAATCCCCCAAAGTGTGCTCCAATATAGAAGTCCGCGTTGAGGATTCCCAGCGTGCCACAGGTTTTCTCAATCAGTCGCTGGTATGCCATGATGCGATTGTCGTAGCGGCGCGACTGGCTCACCATATAGAGCTTGCCAGATTTTTCGCTCGCCGCCACCATCGCCCGCGCTGCCTCCATAGAGTGCGCCATCGGTTTCTCACCAATCACCGGAATGCCGTGTGCCAGCGCCGTCAGTGTTACGTCGTGATGGGCTTCCGGGATGGTGACATCTACCACAAAGTCGGGCTGAACCTCAGCGATCGCACGCTCTAGCTCAGTGCCCGTCCAGTCCACGCGGAGTGCGTTCTTCTCCGCAGCGGCGGCGGCAGCCCCCTCGCGAATATCCACCCAGCCTGCAAGAGTCACTTGATCGGCGTGAGCAGTCAGGTTCTTAGCCCAGCCCTGGCCCATGCCACCCGCGCCCACAAGCAAGGCCTTCCTCACGAGCTCTTCTCCCAGCCCAGATTGGGATTCGTCTCAAACCACCCCTTGACAGCATGGGGACAGCCCCGGATTCCCAGTGCGGTGGTGGGAGCGGCCCACTTTGCCGCGTTGGCGATCACGCGACGAATCTCCGGCTGGAAGTAGATCGGGTAGGTCTCGTGGCCCGGCGAGAAATAGAAGACTTTTCCGCGCCCACGGTGCCAGCAGCAGCCTGAACGGAATACCTCACCCCCACCGTAGCTAGAGATAAAAACCAGCTCATCGGGCTGGGGAATATCGAAGAACTCCCCGTACATCTCGGTCAGTGGAACCGTGAAAACCGCTGGCAGTCCCTCAGTAATTGGGTGACCAGGCCGCACCGTCCAGACCCGCTCTAGGTCATCGTCGCGCCAGATCAGACCACAGGTCGTGCCCATGAGCTTTCGGAAGATCTTAGAGTAGTGCCCCGAGTGCAGTACAATCAGCCCCATCCCGTCTAAAACCCGCTTGTGGACTTTCTCGACAATAGCATCTTCAACTTTGTCATGGCCCATGTGCCCCCACCAGGTCAGAACATCCGTGCTATTGAGAATCTCATCGGCCAAGCCATGCTCAGCCTGATCCAGGGTCGCAGTCCGAACCACAGCACCTTCCCCAAGCAGCTCGCGCAGGCCATCGGCGATCGCATTGTGCATCCCATGGGGATAGACCTTTTGCACCGCTTCGTGCTGCTGTTCATGGAGATTCTCTCCCCAAACGGTAACAGTCATTGTTTATTGTCTCCAAAATAAAAAGCCCGGCACAGACGTGCCGGGCTTAGGTAGTTACGCACTAATAGCGAACGAACGGTTTTTCCCAGCCTCCCTGGTGCGGGCGATTCTGAGAATCAAGGAAGACGCCTGCCATGAGCATTAGCCAGATAAAACCTAGCATTGCCCAGAGGAAGGTCAGTTTCGTGCTTCCTTTGACATTCATGAAGTTGCGCACAACCAAGTAGGCTTTAGCTGTCGCCACAATCATGGCAATCACAAAGTTCAGCCCTACTAAGCCACTCGCAGCACTCAGATCAAAGTAGTAGAGTACCACTGTCACGATTAATAGAACAAACAGTATCCCATAAGTCAGCCAGTAAAGAGCGGGCTTAGGATGGTGAATGACCTCAACTGCCGGATGAACCGGGCTGTGTCCGTGTGTATTATCTGCCATCGTCTTTCCTTTACGAGATCAGGTACATCAGCGGGAACAGGAAGATCCACACGATGTCAACAAAGTGCCAGTACAGCCCTATCATCTCCAAGGGCATGTAGTCGTCCACACACGGGTGCTTCTTCCAGTAGAAGAGTATGAGCAGCCCCATCATCACAATTCCCAATGAGACGTGGATTCCGTGGAGCCCAGTCATGGAGAAGTAGATACTCATGAACAGACGCGCATGATTAGACTCAGACTGATAGCGCGTGTAAGCTGCATCAGGCACCGAGAAGGCAATCGTGTCACCTGGTACAGAGGTCAGTCGTTGGTCGATCCCAGAAGCGAGTTTCCTGGTCTGTGTTGCAGGAATCTCCAAGCCTTCTTCCGAGAGCTTCGCTCCAGCTTTCTCCGCGTCTTTCATCGCCGTCCACGCGACGTTGGCCCGAGGATTGTCGTGCCCACCTTCGTGACCTGCACCATGCTCCGTCTTGAGAATATAGAGCGCCCGAGCGTAGTTGAAGTTCCGGTCCGGGTAGAGGCCTTCACCGAGCTTATTGGTGTACTCGAAGTACTTAACCACCATGAAGATCAGTGCGCACCCAACAACTGTAGTCAGCCAGAGGATTGTCTTGATCCTCTGCCCGATCTGAGCATTGTAGACTGCCAGCACCATAAAGAGTGAGCTAGTCAGTAGCACCGTGGTATTGATCGTCCCCAGCCACGGAAAGCCATTGTGCATCCCCAGCCAGTTGTACTGGAGCAGGAACTGATGGGCTTCCAGGTAGGTATTGAAATACATGACTCGGTAGAGCGAGTAGGCCAGAAACAGTCCCCCAAAGAACATAATTTCTGTTACCAGAAACGACCACATGCCCACCAGGTAGCTCTCATTTTGCTGGTCAATGTTCTCGTACTGCATCGAGACGCGCTGACCAGCGCCGTGGGTGTGCTCGCCACCCGCGTTGGGCTCTAGAGCGTGCAGACTCATACGTGCGTTTCCTCTCCAACGGGAGCGATCTTCTCGCTATCGTGATCGTGGGCATGGTCCAGGACATCGTGGGCAGGATGCTCACCGTGGTACTCGTAGGCCTCCCAAGTCACGATAGGAATCTCCAGGAAATTGTGCGTGACGGGTGGGGATGGAATCGTCCACTCCAGCCCGACGGCTCCCCAGGGATTCGCCAGCGCTTTGGGGCCCTTGAACCAGGACCACATCAAGTAGCAAGCCGGCATCATGAAACCGATTCCCAGAACCGTGGAGCCTGCGGTTGATGCAATATGCCAGATCTGATACTCAGGGGCGTAGAAGTGGTAGCGGCGCGGCATTCCCAGATATCCCACAATGAACTGCGGGAAGAAAGTCATGTTAAAGCCGACAAACTGGATAATGGCGCTTAGCTTGGCAGGAAACTCGGGATAGAGCCGCCCTGTCATCTTGGGCCACCAGTAGTGCAGCCCCGCCATGAAGCCAAGAAGTGCCCCTCCGACCATCACGTAATGGAAGTGCGCCACCACAAAGTATGTTGCGGTCAGGTGAACGTCCATTGCGAGTGCCGCTAGAAACATTCCGGTAAGTCCACCGACAACGAAGAGACCAATGAAGCCCAAGGCGAAGATCATGTGGCTGGAGAGCTCAACACTTCCCTTGAAGATTGTCGCAATCCAGTTAAATACCTTCACCGCAGAGGGCACTGCCACAAGGAACGAGATGATCGAGAAGACCATGCTGGAGTACATTGACTGGGCGGTGGCAAACATGTGGTGGCCCCACACGACAAAGCCAAAGGCCGCAATCGCCAGCGACGACATCGCGACAAACTCATAGCCAAAAATGCGCTTCTTACAGTTAGCCGCAATAATCTCATTGATGATTCCTAGAGCAGGAAGCATCATGATGTAGACAGCAGGGTGCGAGTAGAACCAGAACATGTGCTGGAAGAGAACCGGGTCGCCCCCCAGCTCCGGCGAGAAGAGCCCAAAGCCTAGGGTCCGCTCCACCAGTACCATCAGCAGCGTCACCGCCACAACCGGTGTCCCTAACATAATAATAACTGAGGTCGCGTAGATTGCCCAGACAAACAGCGGCAGACGAAACCAGGTCATCCCCGGAGCACGCATCTTATGCACTGTCACAATAAAGTTCAGCCCCGTGAAGATAGAGGAGAACCCCGCAAAAAAGACTCCCATCAAACATAGCGCCACGTTGCCATTGGCATAAATACTGGAATAGGGCGTGTAGAATGTCCAGCCCGTGTCCACCCCTCCGGAGAACAGCGAGATCAAGATCATCGTGCCCCCTGTCATGTAGACGTACCATGACAGCAGGTTCAGCCGAGGAAAGGCAAGATCACGCGCCCCGATCATCAGCGGAAGTGCAAAGTTAGCGAGAATCGCGGGCACCGCCGGAACCAGGAAGAGGAACACCATGATGATCCCGTGCGCCGAGAACACCCGGTTGTAGGCCTCACTAGAAAGAATCTGCCCCTTGGGAGCTGTCAACTCGAAGCGTACTAGTCCCGCTGCCAGCCCACCTAGCAGAAAGAAGGCCGAGACAGAGAAGAGATAAAGAAGCGCAATGCGCTTGTGGTCTACCGTCAGCAACCAGGATTTGATGGAGTGATCCGTGTTGATGTAGTTCTCATTATCAACTCCATACGGACTCTCTGCGTGTGCAGTACGAGCATGACCATGGGATGCTGTCGGGGTATCGTGGCTATCCAGAGTGCTTACGCTCATCTGTATTGTTCTCCTCCGTACATGTAGCGGAACTGCTGGTTGTCCGTATCCGCGGGGATAGACTCCTGCGCGGGAGCCCCCGCTTGCGGCTCTTCCTTCGTTCCCATTGTCTTAATATAGGCATTGACAGCCAAAACGTCGCCCTCTGAGAGAACCCCTTTGTACGATGGCATCCCCTGTGGCCAACCTGCCAGAGCGAACTCATCCGGGTAGAGAACCGCGTTGCGCAGATAGGCATCGTCGGCAGTCACTACCTTGCCATTAACAAGCTGGCGACTCTTCCCAAAGATCCCCATCAGAGAAGGGCCGCGCTTGGCAGCATCCGAGCCGGATCCTCCGTGACAGCCCAGACACTGGTACTTCTCGTAGAGCCCCTTGCCTTGCTGTGCCAGCGACAGAGCGCCGCGTTTGGACTCAATACCACCAGGACTGACGGCGCGCGTTCCCCCACTCGAGGCCCACTTGTCGTAATCGGCACGGCTCATGACGTAGACCCAGCCCCCCATCTCGGAGTGCTGCGTGCCGCAGTACATGTTGCAGTAGATATGGTACTTTCCGACTTTGGTAGGCTTCACCCACATCTGAGTGTACTCACCAGGCTGTACCTGCCGCTGCATCCGAAACTCGGGCACGAAGAAGGCATGAATGACGTCCTGTGAGATCATGGTGAACTTCACGGGCTCGTCCACGGGAATATGGAGCTCGTTATTCTCCCGAATTCCGTTCGCGTGCTGCATGTGCCACATCCACTGCTTGCCAACCACAAAGATCTCCTTGGCGTTCTTCGGCGGCTGGTAGACTTCGCCAAAGAGCTTGGCCGCCCAGACAAAGATCCCCAAGCCCAGCACAAGCGCAGGCAGAGACCAAGCGATCTCAAGGCCCGTGTGGTGATCCACAGGATTCGAGCGATCGACATTGTTTCCTCGCTGGTAACGTGCTACCAGGAAGATCATCAGTCCAATTACCAGAACGGTAAAAATCACCGTTATGGCGACGAGGACAAAATAGAGCACATCCACATTGTTTGCGAACTCCGATGCTGCCGGAGGACGCATAGGCATTTCACCCATCGGTAATCAAGCCTCTCTGTTGGACGCCTTGGTTGCGGCGTCTCCACCCGAAGTTCGGGTCAACTGTTGCTCCCGGGCATCTCGCCGGAAGTTGATAATCATAAACGATCCTAGTGCTAAAACGGTCAAGGTTCCCAGAACCTGGACAATTCGAAATGCTGCCAGACCGTACGTATTTCGCTGTGGGTCGTAGAAATAGCAAAAGAGAAGGATCTTTTCTGAGACACCTCCGATATGCCCTCTTCCCGCTTCCGTAAGCGAGAGGCGAACATCTTTTGCTAAATAACTCACACCGAAGTGGTAACGCGAGATCTTACCCTGAGGTGTCGCAACAAATGTCGCACTCGCGTGGGCATACTGATCCGTCTTGGCATCGTAGACATACTTGTAGCCTAATGCATCAGCCACGGCCCGGATATTTTTCTCATCGCCCGTCAGGAAATGAAACGACTTCTCCGCACCCGCAAGACCTAGTTTACTAATGTACTCTTGTTTCTTAGCGGACGCGATCTGTGGCGTCTCCCGAGGATTGATAGAGATAACGACGATCTCAAAGTCGCGCCCGATCTGGTACCCCAGTCCCGGCTCGTGCATCACGGAGATCATGCCATCCACCATCATCGGACAGGTTCCCGTGCACTTGAAGAACGGCAATACTAACCAGACTGGCTTCTTGCCAAAGAATTCTTTCAGTGCAACAGTTCGTCCCAGCTCATCGTGGAATGTAGCCGTCAGCGGAAGTGCTTTATCCAAATTCTGGTCAATCGCCACATCACGTGCTGCATTGATGCCCGTGTCAAAGCGTGGCTGCGAGCCAGGCTGTGCCTGCTGCGACTGTCCTTGTGCAAATGCAGATGGCACCAGCATTACCGACGCCGCTAGCAAGGCCAGCAGGTTACGTCGTAACATTAGTGTTCGCCTCCCGCGTGCTCAGCTTTAGCGGGTGCCTCACCTGCGGTGTGCTTTGTGGCTCCCGCATAGTCGCCACTTCCAGGAAAGGAATGGCCCTCCTCTTTTGGGGACTCCCCGGTCACGCCCGCGATGCCTCGTGCCGCCAGTGCCGCCTTCGCCTTCTCTAAACGCTCCTGCTGCCCCTCTTCGGAGGCCTTGAAGATTTCCATATCGAGCTTCGGATCCGCTTGTACTTGAGGGTACGGGGGAGTGCGCGGCGCGGTGACGAAGGCAGGGACATCGCGCTCTAGCTTCTTCCAGTCCGGCGTGAAGAGCGGGTAGAAGACAAACTGGATCAGAATAATCGAGATCACGACAAACATTGTAAAAATAGACATCCATTTGACAATGGCGGATAGGTTTACATCCCGGTGATCGTAGCCAATCTCAGGAATCGTGCCCTCATTGATTTCGTTTGAGCCATGCATAGTTAATGCGCCTCCAGAGCGAGCTTGGTGTCCTGAAGCCGAATGTCGTGCAGCGGCAAGAGCTCATTTTGTTTCAAGTTCCGAACAAAAAGTATCAACCAGACACCACCGACAAACAGTAACGCGGCAAGATCAATCCAGATTGTCGAGAGAACCACCGAGGGCCCTTTGAAGAACGGTACGACTTGCCACCAGACATCCACAATGCGGAAGCAGAAAATCCAGCCCGCGACCCAAATCAGAAGCCCGGGAGTGCGCTTGGCCTTGCCAGAGAGCAGGGCGAGAAACGGGCCAAAGAACTGGCACACGACAATTGCCAACCCAACAAAGACCAAGGGGCCCTCGAAACGCTGAACGAAGAAGACGATCTCCTCGGGCAGGTTCCCCGACCAGATGATCAGGAACTGTGAGAGCGTAAAGTAGCCAAAGATCATCGTGAAGCCGAGCATCATGTTGCCCAGATCCTTGGTCAGTGCCGGATTCACCGCAGCAGCGTAAGGGCGCTTGGTGCGCATCAAAAGTGTCAGGAATGTCCCGAAGGCGATCGCCATGAGAATCCCGGTTGCCATGTGCCAGGCCCCGTAGAGCGTGGAGAAGAACATTGGGTTTAACGACATCAGCCAGTCCGTGAAGGCAAATGTCAGTAAGATGACGTGCAGGACGCCCATCGGGGGAGCGAAGCTACGACGTGCTTCCGCCAGGCTCTCGTCCCGACTTACATCTTGTGCCTTTGAGGAAGCATTCAGTCGGCTTAATGTCCAGATCCAAAAAGTAAAGTAGACAATGGCCCGAATGAGCCACGCGGTCGGGTTCAACCACTGCTGCTTCTGAATGGGGAGCTTCTCTAAGAACGTGGGATCGGCCCAGGGGAAGTAGGACTTATTCACCACAGTTGCAATCGCAATGGGAATAAAGAACGCCGCCATAAGCGGCAGGGTCTTGTTACCCGCCTCCATTATCTTCAGAATAGAGAGACTCCACTGTGATCGGATTGTGTGGTGCAGATAGGTCATCGTCGCACAGCCCAGAGTCAGTGTGAGCCAGAAGATAAATCCGAAGTGGTAGGCTCCCGCAAAAACCTTGTGCCCCGCGCTCTGATCCGAGAAGTAGCCTGCCGCAAGGGCCGCTCCTCCCAGGATAAACATTCCCGTCGCGATATTTCCTAGCTTAGTCAGCGTGGGAAGCGCCGAGGGGGCTTCTTTTGTTTGGTGTTCACTCATTAGTGTGCGCCTCCCAGCTCGTTAGCCTCGGTGGCTGGTATCGTTGGGGCGGGTGTTGGCTTACCAACCGGTGTTGCACCCGAAGTCGTCTTCGCGAGCTGGAGCGCACGAACATAAGCCACAACCGCCCAGCGGTCGTTGTAGTCTTGAATGCGTGATGCGTAGCCGTACATCGCCCCTTTCCCGTGGGTCAGCACATCGTAGATGTGGCCATCCTCCACTTTCAAGAGGCGCGGCTGGAGCAGAGTCGAGGGTAGTTTCTGCCAAAAACCCAGTCCACGCTGCGCAATAAAGCCGTTGCCGTTGCCTGTCGTGCCATGGCACGGAGAACAGTACACCGTATAGTGCTGTTCGCCACGGTCCAGCATTGCCTTGGGGCCACCAAAGCTTTTGACTGCCTCAGCAGGGATACGAGCGACGAGTTTCGTCCCCTCTTTGCCCGTGGTATAGGCATCGTTAGTGCGTAGCTTACCTCGGGCAATAGTCCCCTCGGGCATTGCGCGGCTTGCCTGGCGATCCGAGTAGAAATCGCTCTCGTAGTAGGCCTTCATCTTGGGCTGCTCCCACATATCAATATGGCAACCGGAGAGTAGCGCACTTCCCCCCAAGATCATCAGCCCCAGTGTGTATCGCATGCTTAGTCTCACTAGCGTGCTACCTCCGCAACATTCAGGGCACCTAGGCCGCTGAGAAATGCTGCTGTCTCATTGGGTTCGTACTTCGGGTCTTTCGTCTCGATGCACAAGAAGAAACGATCTTGGCTCGCCCGGTCAAAGTTTGGGGCGTTGAAGATCGGGTGGTGCAGCCGTGGAAGCCCATTGAGCGCCCACTGCGAGATAAATGTCGTCAAGCCCGTACATAAAACCGTGCACTCAAAGGTGACGGGGAGAAACTGTGGCCACGTGTTAAGCGGCTTGCCCCCGACATTGAGCGGGTAGTCAATCACCGCAATATAGTACTGAAGCCCAAAGCCCAGTAGACATCCCGTAATTCCCCCAAAGAAGGCAAACCACGGAACGCGATCGTCGGTGCCATTGGGGAGCGCCTCTGCCAGTCCATGAATTGGAAAGGGCGAGTAGGCATCGGTCTTGGAGTATCCCGCCGCCGTCGCTTGTTTCGTTGCCGCCAAAAGCTCATCCGCAGAGTCGAACTCCGCCACCATCCCATAGATGGGGTTCTCTACCGGCCCATGACCGTGTCCTGCCATTAGTGGACCTCCTCCACATCATGCGTATGCTCATCAGAAGCGTCATGACCGAATGTATGCTGATTCTTGTGCAACAAGTCACGCATCTCAACGATATTGATGAAGGGTAGCACCTTAATGAACATAAAGAGCAAGAAGGTAAAGAACCCCATCGTCCCTAAGAACAGTAGCCAGTCCCAGATGGTGGGCGAGTAGTAGCCCCAGGAGCTAGTCATAAAGTCACGGGTGAGCGACATCGGGATAATCACGAAGCGCTCCAGCCACATCCCCACGCCAATTACCAAGGAAGTAACAAAGAGGAAGGGGACGTTCTTGCGTAGCTTGTGGCTCCAGAGCGCCTGCGGCCAGACGCCGTTGCAGAAGATCAGTGCCCAGTAGAACGAGGCGTACGGTCCGGCAAATCTATGGTTGACCAGCGCCAGCTCGTAGACATTACCGGAGTACCAGCCGTAGAAGATCTCCAGAACATAGCCGTAGAAGACAATCAAGCCCGTTGCCAGCGTGATCTTTGCCATCCAGTCGAGGTGCTTCTCGGTGATGAAGTCCTTCAGACCGTAGAGCGCACGCAGCGGCAGTCCGAATGTCAGCACCATCGCGAATCCTGCAAAGACGGCTCCCGCGACGAAGTACGGTGGGAAGATAGTCGTGTGCCAGCCAGGGACGATACTCACGGCGAAGTCGTAGGAAACGATGGTGTGTACCGAGAGAACCAGCGGCGCAGAGATTCCCGCGAGGATGTTGGTCGCCTGCTCATAGCGGAACCAGTGCTTGGCACTTCCTCGCCAGCCCAGTGATGCGACGCCGTAGAGCACTTTGGCCCAGAGGCTCTGGGAGCGGTCACGCAGGGTCGCGATGTCAGGCACCAGCCCTAAAAACCAGAACAACACGGAGATGGTGAAGTAGGTAGACACCGCAAAGACGTCCCACTCCAGCGGCGAGCGCGTCTGCGGCCACATCCCCAGGATATTCGGGTACGGGAAGAGCCAGTAGTCGCACCAAGGACGACCGGTGTGCAGTAGCGGGAAGAGGCCCGCACACATCACCGCGAAGATCGTCATTGCCTCGGCGAAACGGTTGATGGAGTTACGCCAGGACTGACGCATCAGCAAGAGAATCGCTGATATCAGGGTTCCGGCGTGCCCAATTCCAATCCACCATACGAAGTTAATAATGTCCCAGGCCCAGCCGGTCGGCTGGTTGTTTCCCCAAATACCTGTTCCCCGCAAAATTAGCCAGGTGATCGCCATAAGCATGACGTTCAGCCCGACAAAGCCGATGGCGGTTACAATAAACCAGACCAACGGCGGACGCGGGTTCAGGACAACGCGTGCAATGATATCTGTGACAGACTCATAGTCGTGCTCGTTGTCAATAAAGTTTTCGGGGATGAGCTGAGTGCGCTTCCCGCCCATCGGTTCCGTTGCCATCTAGTGCCCTCCCTCCGCCGCCACTGGTTTTACCAGCGCGGGGTTCGGGTTCGTGATTTTCGCCAGATACGTCGTTCGAGGCCGGGTATTGAGCTCGGCCAGGAGCGAGTAGTCGTGTGGCTGTTTTTTGAGTAGGCTCACCTTGCTCTTGGAGTTATTAATGTCTCCAAAAACAATCGCCTGAGTGGGACAGACCTGCTGACAGGCCGTGATAATCTCACCGTCCTGAATCTCACGTCCCTCTTTCTTAGCCTCAATACGGACATCGTTGATGCGCTGGACACAGTAAGTACACTTTTCCATCACACCACGACCTCGTACGGTCACATCGGGGTTCGGGAGCATCTTCAGAACCGGCTTCTCAAAGAAGTTAAGCGTCGTCGGCCCGCCCGCCCCCTGCGTCCACTTCAGAAAATTGAAGCGCCGCACTTTATAGGGGCAGTTATTTGAGCAGTAGCGCGTTCCCACACAGCGGTTGTAGACCATCTGGTTGAGGCCCTCATGGCTGTGCACGGTTGCGGCCACGGGGCAGACCGGCTCACAGGGGGCTTTCTCGCACTGCATACAGGGAATCGGCATGAAGTGGCTCTGGACATTCTCCAGATCCGCTGACTCAAAGTAGTGGTCAATGCGAATCCAGTGCATCTCGCGGCCCGCCGCCACCTGGTCTTTTCCAACCGTCGGGATGTTATTCTCCGCCTGACAGGCAATCGTACAGGCATTGCAGCCGATACACGTGGTCAGGTCAATACTCATCGCCCAGGCATTGAAGCCCTTGCGTGAGTACTCGGGATACATCGAATCCAAGCCCTCTTTATTGACCTCGGTCTTGACATTCGGATTCGCATCCACGTAACGCCAGTGGTCGCGGCCCAGCCCAAAAGCATGGTCGGCGGGAATCGTCGGCAGATCAACGGCACTCACGGTATGCTCCCCACCGTGCTCTTCCCCATTAGGAGCTTCACCAGCACGCTCAGGTTCTGCATGGTGTGGCTCATGCATCCGTCCCTTGGTCTCGACAAAGTGCGCGAGGGTTCCCGAGCGGACAATATCACGGTTCTGGTGCTCCGTAACATGGAGCGCCTCGGTGACACCAAACGGATCGCTTGTCTCGGAGCGCATCAGGTGGTGCGGCTGCGTGTAGGCAAGCTGGTAGGTCTCGTTGGTGACCTTTACCGTTGCCCCGACCACATGATTCAGTGCGCCACTGCGGCGAAGCGGGTAGACATCAAAGCCCTGCTTCTCACAGACCACACCGCCACGAGTCCGCCCGTAGCCTAAGTACAGTGTGACGGTATCATCGGGCTGACCCGGTTGAATCCAGGCGGCGATTTTTATCGTCGCCCCCCCCACCGTTACTTCGATAAGCTTTCTGCCAGAGTACTGCGCAATATTAACCGCATCGTTGTTGCCCTCCGCGCTAATCAATCCAAGTTTCTTAGCAGTTCGCGGGGAGACGAGAGCCGCATTGTCCCAGACAATAGTTGTCAGGGGCTTGGGCAGTTCTTGCAGCCAGGTATTGTTCGCATAGCGCCCGTCCCAGATTGTCGGATCGGGGCGGAAGTTCACTTCCAGACCAGGTGATGCAGGTGGATCGGGCAGGCTGGCGAGCAAACCCGCTGCCGCTGTTACGGTAATCGCCGGGCTTGCGCTTCCTGCAACCACCCCATCGTGAACAGCCTTGCGCCAGTCGGCTTCGCTCATCGTGGCGTAGTGCTGGCGTAGCAGCTCCATCCCCGTGACGGGCTGTTCTAGGAGCAGTGCGAGCACTTCCATAGCCGTTTGGGTCGAGTAGAGCGGCTCAACGAGCGGCTGCTGGAGGCCAACCGTGCCATCGTGGGCCTTCAGATCGCCCCAGGCTTCCAGACCATGCGACTCAGGCAGAGTCCAGTGCGATATTTCAGCCGTCTCATCCATGTAGCGAGAAAGATGGGCACGCAGAGGACACTTCTCGGAAAGATAGGCATCACGGAGCTTGAGATCGGCGGGCGCATCGTAGACGGGGTTGCCGCCTAGTGTAAGTAGAAAAGTCACCTTACCCGCAGCGAGCTCGTCAGCCAGAGCCTTGATATCACTCGCTTGATCCGTGACCTTTGCCTCAATCGGCGCATGGTAGGTGACGGTCTTGCCACTCGCCCCAATTTCCGCATTGAGCGCGTGGGCGATCGCGTGAACTGCGGGCGACTGCTCGTCGCCGGGAATCACCACGCCCCCACTCTTAAGATCATCGGCCAGCGCACTGAGGAACGCTTCATCAACACCTGCGGGAAGCTGTCCTGCTCCGCTACCCGTTACTTTTCCGTAGAGAGCACGGGCAAAACGCTCCACGTCCGTGGGCTTTACTGCCGCGCGGTGATCCGACGACGCACCCGTAACGGTGGAGCTACTCTCCACGGTATAGAGGCGATTCATCTCCGTCTTACCCTCACGCACACGGCGCCCGTCGGCAAACTCACGGGCATAGCGGACAGAACCAGGCAGCGTCACGAGAAAATCGGCATCCAGTGAGAGGACTGTTTTGGCCTGATCTAGGTGATAGACCGGGCTGAGCGGCTTACCAAACGCAAGCTGCGTCCCCTGACGGACATTGTTCTGCGAGAGAGGCTCCCACTGCACCCACTTTGCACTCGGGTACTTGCTCAGGAACTTGCCAATCTGCGCAGCATACGTCGGGCTCACGACAGTCGGGGTTACCAGGCGAATTCCCGCGCCGCCGCTTGCTGCCTCTTTCTTGAGAACAGGCCGTGCCGTCGCAAAGAACTGATCCCAGCTACGAACCTCACCGCGCTCGATCACGGACTGCGAGCGCTCCGGGTCGTAGAGGCTGAGGAGCTCCGCTTGTGTCCAGATATCGGTGGCACCAAGGCTTGAAGGATGCTCGGGGTTGCCCTCGATCTTGACGGGGCGGCCTTCGTAGGAGCGCACGAGCACTCCGATTCCGAGCCCACGGCTCTCTAGCGTGGTGGCATAGTAGAGCGACTGCCCCGGCACAAGCTGCTCAGGAGCGCGGACATAGGGCACGGACTTAACGTGCGGCATGATCCGGCACCCGGTGAGCCCGGCCAGCGCCATTCCCGCCCCCGTGAGCTTAAGAAAGTCCCGGCGATCCAGATCCAGCAGGGTGGAGCGGTTCGGAAACTCTTCATCCACCCACTGCGCGTACTCTTGCGTCTCCGCCAGCTCGGCGTAGGATTTCCACTGTTTGGTCTTCATAGTGTTTACTTAGTGATGGCAAACGGCGCAGTCGGAGAGCTGCTCCTTCTTGATATTGTATTCCTTGACTAGCTTCTCGCCCTCTGCGAGTTCCTTGGCGTTGCGGACGTACTGATCGCCTACCATGAGCGACTGCTCCTCTTCCGTCAGTCCCGCGATAGTCTCGTGCCCCTCGCCCTTGGTTCCCGTCTTGCCCTTGCGAATTTTCTCATAGAGGCCAAAGACAAACTCGGGTTTGTTGACGTACTTCTCGGGGTGGCGGTGGCAGTCAAGACACCAGGTCATCTGGAACGGACGGCCTTTGTAGGCCATCTGCATCGCCTGAACGGGTCCATGGCAGTTGTTACAGTTGACGCCACGTTTTAGGTGGATTGAGTGGTTAAAGTAAACAAACTCAGGCACCTTGTTCAGGGTGATCCACTTCAGAGGGACGTTCTTTTCGTAGCTCTCACGCACCGGCTCAAGCAACGGGCTATTAGACCAGACCTGTGAGTGGCACGACATACAGGTGTGGGTGGCAGGGTAGCCCGCCTTAGCGGATTTCTCCACCGACGTATGACAGTAGCGACAGTCCAACCCCAGCTCCGTAACATGGTGCTCGTGCGAGAACGGCACCGGCTGCTCGTAGGGGATCCCCACCCTAGTCACGTAGGGGGAGCGTGTGAACTGCGAAATAGTGATCATGATCGCCAGCGGAGAAGCTGCAAGGCCCATAACGGCCATTTTGACGATCACATTACTGCTAGGTGCGAAAATATTTGGCATGGATACTCAGTCCCGACCGGCTAGAACTACCGGCATAACTGCGAGGCATAAAATGCCCGGCACTTTGTACACGATTTCACGAATTTCGTCAAGCATTTTAACTCTGTCCAAACCGGGCATCTACTGCCAGTGCAAGGAAAAGTAAAGCGAGATAAAGCATAGAATATTTATAAGCTTTCAGTGCCGAGAGGCGATCTGCCCCCCGACGTAGCTTCCAGCTCTGCTGGACAAGCATTGCCCCCAGCACCACCGCAGGGATCGCGTAGAGCCCCCCTGCCAGACCTTGAGCCACCGGCATCAACGACACACCGACGGTGATAACTGCATAGAGAATAATCTGGGTGACGGTCTTTTTATCCCCCACCACTGCAGGTAACATAGGCACCCCGACTGCGGCGTACTGGTCTTTGATCAGCAGCGCGAGGGCCCAGAAGTGCGCCGGGGTCCAAACAAAAATAATTGCAAAAAGATACCAGGCCAGCGCTCCCTTTAAGTCACCCGTCACGGCGGCCCAGCCCACCAAGGGCGGGAAGCAACCTGCTGCTCCCCCAATAACGATATTTTGCACGGTGCGCCGCTTGAGCAAGAGTGTGTAGACCACCACATAGAACACGAGCCCGCTCAGGCTCAGCATCGCCGTGAGCAAGTTCGCCCCCAGCCAGAGCGTCACAAACGAGGCAATCCCCATGCACAGCGCGAAGGCCAGCGCCTTGTTCGCAGGAATTGTGGCCGTCACCGTGGGACGCTTGGCCGTGCGGGTCATCTTGGCATCTATATCGCGGTCAATCACCATATTAAAGGCATTCGCCGCGCCCGCTGAGCAGTATCCCCCAACAAACAGCACGAGAAACAAGCCCAGCCCTGGCCAGCCCCGGGCCGCCACAAAGGCCGCGGTGAGTGTGGTAAAGAGCAACAGAGAGATCACACGGGGTTTGGTAAGATTTAGATAGTTCCGCCAGGCAGGTAGAGCTGCCGCCTGCACCACAGGCTGTGGCTCGGGAACGTCTTTGCCCGCGGAGAAGATAATATCCTCGACATGCACAACTCCATCCACACTCGCGGAGTAAGCAAGAAATGTCAGTGTCACCCAGATCAAATCGGCAAACATCAGGTGGATTACCTGCATCGCCACAGGGGCACGAAGCCAGACATTGGTCAGCCCAACCAGAATCTCCGCTAAAAAGAGCCAGCCCAGCGCCCCCGCCCAGCGTCGCGAGTCTGATGAGGGCCGCAGGTGTGCCACGAGCCCGGCGATCAACAAAAGATAGAGCCCCACGGAGCCCGCAATATAGGGATGCCAGATGCGTAGCTTCAGTAAAAAAGGCGCGTTGGCCGCTTCAGCGAGTCGCATCACTTCCTCATGGCTGCGCGCCGGGTAGAGTGTGTCGCCGAGCGCCGTGATTGCCCCTGAGATGCCGAGTACGATCATCGCCAGAAATGCCAACCAGAGGGCACCGCTCACCGATCCTTGGGAGAAGATGCGCACCCGACCACGCCCAGCGGCATACCAGCCCGTCAGGGAAAGCGCAGTCAAAAGGAAAAAAGTATTGCACAGGTGCGCCGACATCCAGAGAGCCCGTGCCGTGGTGGCGTTATCCGCCACGAGCCCCGCCTTCACGATATAGCGCCCGATCCAGGCTTCGATCAGAGTCAGTGCCAGCACAATCGGAGTTACCCGCCGAACCCCATGCCCTTTGGGGAAAAGCTTGTAAGCAAAAAAGACCAGTGCAAGAACCAGCACGCCATCCACCCCCGAGACGACTCGGTGGGTGAACTCGATCATGGTGTGCAGAGTCGGGGCAATCGGGACGATATCACCTTTGCAAGTGGGCCAGTGCTGACCACAGCCCGCCCCCGAACCTGTCGCCCGAACGACAGTCCCCACAAGGATCACCAGAAGGTTAAACAGCAAAACCACCCACGCATAACGAGAGTAGAGCGAGGTTTCCCACGCATAACGAGAGTAGAGCGGGGTTTTAGGAGGTTGAGCTTGAGCGGTATCCATTCGTTCGAAGAATATAATACCGCACACTTTCCATCATCCCCCATTCGACAGAGCCGAGTTCGTGAAAAAAATCACGAATTGTTTCGGCTTTATAAATAAGAAACGCTTATTTTAAAAATCTAACCACGCCACCCCTTACGCAACAGCGCCTCTAAAGCCGTGGTGTCTTCCGCGTCCAGCGCCTTGAGCATACCGTCCAGCTCCCCGATACAGCGGTCCAGTGCATCGCCCAGCGCCTTGCGGTTCATCAGGCAGATTTCCCGCCAGAGCTGCGGGTCGCTGTTGGCCACGCGCAGGGCCTCTTTCAGGGACGGCCCCTCCAGCTTGGGGCTCGCTCCCACCGTGGAAGAGAGTGCATAGGCCAGCAAGTGAGGCAAGTGGCTGGTCGCAGCCACAGCAGTATCATGCTCCTCAGGAGACATTGTCACGACGCGTGCGCCCAGCCCCACTACCAGTGATGTCACTTTCTCCAGCGCCTCGGGGCGCGTGGAGCCATCGGGAGTGAGAGCCCAGCTCGCCCCCTCAAAGAGATCGGCGCGGGCAAACTCCATGCCGCCCCGCTCCCCCCCTGCCATCGGGTGCCCGGGCACGAACATGCCCCTGAGCGCCTGACCCGCCTGCGCAATAGGCCCCTTGACCGACCCAACATCGGTGACGACGGCTCTCTCCGAGAGAGAGGGATCCAGACGTGCGAGCTCGGTGAGAATGGCATTGACAGGGCAGGCGAGAATCACCAGGTCGGCACCCGCAATCCCCATCCCAAGCGTGTCGGTACACTTCGCCACCGCACGCCGCGTGGTCGCCTCCGCACGTGTGTGCGGGTTGGTCTCAACCCCGACAACTTCCTTAGCAAGCTTGCGCTCGCGTGCCGCTAGACCAATGGAGCCGCCAAGCAGCCCGACGCCGACAATCGTTATTTTTTGAAACATAGCTGTTCTACATTCTGGCAAAAAAACGGGGCGCTGCATAGTGCAGCGCCCCGTTTTCTTTTTTTAATGGGCCGAGCAGGATTCGAACCTGCGTAGCTCGCGCGACGATTTTACAGACCGCCTCCTTTAACCACTCGGACATCGACCCAAACTCTGTCCATTTCCCTAAAACGAAGCCGACGACAGGACTCGAACCCGCGACCCGCTGTTTACAAAACAGCCGCTCTACCACTGAGCTACATCGGCAAGCTCGCCCCTATCTTACACGGCGACGCGGGTTGAATATTATCACGCTTCCCTAAGCCCCGCAAGCGATTTTCGCGTATACTTGAGAGAATTGTGAGAGCCTATTTTCCCCATCTCGATGGCCTGCGTGGCCTAGCTGCGCTGTATGTGGTCGTGCACCATGCGTTTCTTCTCTGCGCCCAGTCGTTCCCGATTCGCGCCAAGAACAACCTGACCGACGGCCTACTCTACGGCCACTTGGCCGTGGATATCTTTATCGTGCTCTCGGGGTTCTGCCTGGCGCTCCCAGAAAAGGCCACTGCTGCAAAAGTGTTCTATTTGAAACGTGCTCGGCGTATTCTTCCGGCCTACTTGGCTATCTTAGCCGCGTCGGTGGCGCACACACTCTACTGGAACGGTGGCCCGCTGGACTTCCGGGCGCTGGGGCTACACGGACTTCTCCTGCAAGATGTCTTCCCGGAGACGATTGTCGCCTTCAACCAGCCGCTCTGGAGTGTCGCGGTGGAGTGGAAGATCTACTTTCTCTTTCCCGCGCTCCTCTGGCTGCTTGCCAAGCCACGCGGCACGGCCTTGGTGCTGGCCATAACCGCCATTATTGGCTACGGCCTCACGCGTATTTTTATGCTCCAGGGAAAAGCCACTGCCGAGCTGGGCCATACGTGCCCCTGGTATGTGTTTCTTTTTGGCATCGGCGTCTGCGCAGGCAAACTCACCTCGCGCTGGGACGGCGAGCGTAATCGCCTGGCGGTCGTGGTGCTCGCACTCGTCTCGGGCCTCTTACTTACCGGCTTGCTCTTTATATTCCCAATGGAGCACTCTGAAGCCGATCTGGCCCGTGCCTTTCCGGT
>JANNDD010000511.1:0-1826 GCA_031387365.1 Armatimonas sp.
ATCGCCGCCCGAAATATACTCCTTGGCCGTGGTCAGCATCTCCTCGTAGTGGGTGCGGGTAAGATTCGACTCCCACGGCGGTGGGGCACTGTTTCGTTTACTTGGCATCCCCATCAGATCAGGAATCGGAGCCCGGAGCGCCCCGATCATGTCCTCGACCTTTTCGCAGGCCGTGTCGTAGGCCGCATCTAAGTCATCGCCAGGTTCCACGTGGGCATTCGCTAGCACCACGATCCGATGCTTCACATGATCAAAAATGCAGAGCGTGTCGGTGAGCATCAAGTACACATCGTCTAAATCAAGATCATCGTGCGTCTTCTGGCCGATGGGTTCTAAAAAGCGCACCCAGTCGTAGCCGATGTAGCCCACCGCCCCCCCCACAAAGCGTGGCAGGTTCGGTGTCTCGACAAACTTAACTTTCGCGAGCTCGGCTTCCAGCACGTGCAGTGGGTCTTGGCCTGGCTCCAAGGGAATTGCCCGTGTCTGCCCCCGCTCGGTGAGTGTGACGCTCGTGCCTCGGCTACGCAAGACCACGCGTGGGTCGGAGCCTAGAAACGAGTAGCGGGCCAGCCGCTCGCCGCCCTCCACGGACTCTAATAGAAACGCATTGGGTCGGTGTGCCAGGCGCTTGAACGCGGAGACAGGCGTCTCCATGTCGGCCAGGATCTCCCGGCAGACAGGAATCACATTGCCCTGGGTTGCCAGTGTCTTAAAGGTTGCTCGATCAGGTGTGGTAGGAAACATAGGTTGTTCTTATTCCAGACACAAAAAAACAGGCTCCCGGGTTATCGTAACTCGGGAGCCTGCCTTTTCTTTCGTGTGCAGCGTCGGCGTGTTTAGCGGACAACGCGCACCGGGCAAGCCCCCGTGCGCCACCACCACTGATTGATTTGCTCTCGCGTCTGCATTGCGGCTACGATACCACGGCTCTGCATCAAGATGCAAGAAGCTTGGGATTTTCGATAAGCTGGAGCAGGCGAGCGGCAGCATGGCTTGGGGTGCGTGCACCTTGTTCCCAGCTCTGCACGGTTTTCGGAGAGACATTGAGAAGCTGGGCAAATCCTGCTTGACTTAGCCTCAAGCGCTGGCGCAGTGCCGCTACCCGCCCCGCATCGTAGGGTGGCGGTGGCTCAGGGATCGTCAGCGTGGTGACACGAAGCTCGGTTTCCCCTTGTGCCCAGGAAATGGTTTCCTCCAAGCCCGTTTTGAGAATGTTATAGAGAGGTGGCCGCACCTCACGAACTTTATCCATAGCTTGCTCTCCTTAAAATACTCCAGGCAGTTTTTGGTGAACGAGGTTGTCTCGACAAAGCTGAGCGTCACAAGAAAAAGTATACCACTGTGTGGTAGTTTAGCACTGCGCCCAGTCCGCTGTAGCGATAATTTTGCGCATCTCGGCCTCGGTTTTTTCGAGCTTGGCGGCGCTCTTGGCGACATCTTCCAGATCCACGCCGTAGAGGTTGTTCTTGCTCTTGTCGGCGAGCCCGGCGGCGTTCCAGGGCACGATGGCGTCGGTGAGGGGAATTTTGTTTTGTTGCCAGGCGTGGAAGTTAGCGCGAAAGGCGGCGTTTTGAGTGAGAAGATAGCCCTTGGCTAAATCCGATCTGCCGGTGCGGCGGGCGAGCTCGGAGAAGCTGGCGGCGGCGAAGTAGAACATCGTGGTGTCTACAAAGCGCGGGAAATCGGCGAAAGCGGCGTAGTTGGCGGCGATAAACTCGGCGACCCAGTCTAGCTCAGCGAACGTCTGGGCTTCGTAGTGGGCGAGCAGCTCGGGGCTGTGGAGCTTATCGTGCTTGATCAGTGCGGCGATGCGCTGGATGCCGAGT
>JANNDD010000574.1:0-6117 GCA_031387365.1 Armatimonas sp.
TTTCCTGCTACCGTCACCCAGATTGGGTTTGTGTGTGCCTGCCCGAGCACACGCACCGCTACCCATGCGCTTTTTGTGATCGGAAGCGGCAGTTTTAGTGAGTGAAGCTGGCCGTCACCCGGAACAGAGATATGTGCGACCGGGTACCCATTGACGACAGCCTCGACAGTGATCGCGTGCTGCGCGGCGGCCTTGAGCGTGGCGGTAAGCGTGCCGGGTCTTTCCAGACGCACATCACGGCCACCAAGCGGCTGACTATCCAGAGAAAAATCCAATAAGTGCACACTGCCATCGCTCACATAGCAGCGGCCTGCCTGAATTCCAGCGACCCAGGCATCAAAAGTAAGCGTATTGACTAGCTTGACATAGCTGCGGCCCTTGCCCACGCGCTCACCGGAGAGACAGGGGAAATCCGTCTCACCCGAAATTCGGGTACGAAAGCCACAGTTCAGAGTGTGGTACCAGATATTTAGCTCCGCGTAAAGATCGGTATCCATCGCACTGATAAAGTCCACGGCGGGCACGAGCTTGCCCCCTGGCCCAGGCACGCTGTGGGTCACGTCAACAATATATTCCACAGCTCCAATGCCGTCAAAGCGCGGCACGACGAAACTTGGAAGCTCTTTTTTCGCCACTTCCAGCCCGATTCCCGAGTGCGCGAAGCCCGTAATCGCGCCCTGTTTTTTTGCCCAACGGAGCGTGTTCAGGCACAGTGTCGGCCAGTGGTCTTTGGACGTGCCACCGGGGTAGAGCTGATCTTTGAGGCGCAGCAGGCACAGATGCCCGCTGGCGTGTGAGCCAAAACCCGACACCTCGATATCGTAGCGCAGCAGATAGGGATAGGTGCTGGTCTTGTCGTTTTTTCCCGTGAAGAACTGTTTCTGGTAGTCAAAGCACGGCCCCCAGGTCAGATTGCAACCGACTTTGAGATCCTCACCCTGAATATGGCGCGCCATGTCCTCGGGGAGCACCCCCTCGGTGGGATTGGAGTAGTGAGCGCACCCAGCGGCATGAATGTGGTGATCTCCGCTCCACCAACCTAAACGGCTCGGGTCAATCCAGCGACGGACTTTGTAGGCAAGTGTTGCCGGGCCACTGCCCACCACCAAGCTCTTCGTCTCCGGCACCGACTCCGGTCCGCGCTGGCAGGTGATCGTGTAGGTGCCTTCCGGGAGCCGAAGCACTTCGCCGTGCTTGCGGTAGATCTGGCTCTGGAAGGCGAAGTCTGGTGCGAGGCGTTTGCTGGGAAGTGGGTAGATACGGCCTCGGGTATCGCGAATCGTGAATCGGGCCACACAGGGCTTGCCGCTCTCATCTCGCACGGAGAGTTTGACAGAGCGCGAGGGAAGCGTCTCCAGGGTGAGGGGCAGCGGCACCCAGAGCGCGTCGCGGCTATCGGTTGTGGCGAGCTCCAGACTCTCTATCTCTACGAGGCCCGCTTTCTGCCCAAAATCGAGGCGGATCTGCGTGACATTGCCCTCAGCGACAAAGGGGATGCTACACTCGCTCCAGGAGCCGGACTGAAAGGCGAAAGTGACTTGCCGTCCGCCGTCGAACTGTGGACGCTCCTCGGTGCTCCAGAAGACCTGCCCAAAGTCCGCCTGGTTCGTGCGTGCCCGAAAGCGCAGACGCAAGCTCCCACCGGGCAGCCGCACGGGCGCGACCATGTACGGATCACGGTCGAGAGTCTGCACCCGGAGCGTACCGCCCCTCACAGAGAGCGTGCAGTCCGACTCCGCCTTCCAGCCATCCGTGTTTTTTGTAAAGTCCCAGCTTCGGACAGGCAGCTGTGCGCCTGGTGCTGGCTGAAGCGCATTGAACTCGAAAATTGCTTCTCGCTTTCCTGCCGCGCGGCTATAGATCTGAAGCACGATGTACTCCAGCCCCAGCCCGGAGAGCGTCGGTGCGAGAGGGCGCTGCGTAAACGGTTCCAGCTCCAGCCAGCGCTGCGCGACTTCGTTTTTGGGCGACTCGGGCAGGGGGCGGGCACTGGCGCTCTTGATACGAAGGGGTGTGGTGAGCCCAGGCCCATTGACCACCTTCACCAGCACGGCACGCCAGCCTTGCTCGCAAAGCCCTAGCCGATTTGCCATCGCCACAGCTTCCAGTGGCTTGTCCTGTGCAAGAATCACCGTGGCAAGGCAGAGCGGATCAAGCGCCTGTTGCACCAGCGCCACCGCTTTCACATCATCGGGCTCAGCTTCTGCCGCTTTGAGCCGTGCTCTGCTGGATTCTGGCAAGGGCTCCCCCATAAAAGCCAGTGCTTCGGACAGACGCCGTGCTTGCGAGAGCAGCGGCTGTGCGTCGGGAAAGTTCGTTATCATTTTAATGCCTCCGCCAGTGCCGCAATCCCGGCGAAGTCTCCCTCGGCGAGAAACTTACCGTAGTCAAAGTGCTGACGCTCGATGAGATTTTTCCAGGCTTGCCAGGGCTGCTGAGTGCGCCAGAGAGCCGTTTGAACACGCACTAGGGCACGCTCTGCATCCGAAAACGCCTCGCGCGTGTTGCTGTCCATCGTGGGAAGTGTCCGGGCAAAGGCAGCGAGGCGAGAGACAATCGTCTCCGTGTAGAGCGCACCGCGCTCCACCGTTGAGGTGGCGGCTTGGAACTCGCCGTCCTCGCGGGCCATGTCCACCAGCTCGGGGTGCAGGTGCATTAAAAGCGAGGTCTCTCCCACTCCTGCATGATCGCCTAGGTAGCCAATATCGTGGGCGAGAAAGTACTCCGGGGTACCCAGCACGGGAATCTGGAGGCGCTCCGTCATACGCGCCGCCGTTTCCCGAACCAAGATTTGCTGATTGTGTCCGTAGTGGCCGGTGAGCATCACAATGCCCTTGAAACCAATTCGCTGGAACTCAGAGCAGAGCTGCTCCAGCCAAGGGCGCAGGAGATAGTTCTCCCAGGCAAGCTCAGGTTCTAAGACAACCGTTGCAGGCTTATCTAAGCCACCCATGCCGCCGTAGAGTGGCGGATGGACGATACCACCGCCCCGCGCTGCCGCTTGCACGCAGAGCGCGTGCGCCTTGAGTGAGTCTAGCCCGAGCGCATTATGCTCCCCATGCCACTCGACGGTTCCAAGCGGTAGGTAAACAACAGGCAGCGCGTCAAAGCGTGCTCGGAACTCTCGGGGCAATAATCTTTCCCACTGACACTCTTTTTCCCACTGACACTCGCTCATGATTCTCTCTCCAGCTCCAGTACGGGCGTGTTAAAAGTAAGGGCAAACGTGCGGCAAAACTTCCCAACGGGCTGCATTTCGATACGCTTACCCTCCGCCTTGAGCACATTGAGCGCAGCCTCAGGGCCGCTGACCAGAAAATGCGCGGTCTCGCCCGGAAAGAAACGCAGGCGGAGCTTCTCGCCCACACTCTCGATCTGCGCCAGGCCACTCACCCGGAGGCCGCGCCAGGTCAGCGTCTGAATCTCGGGAGCCTTGCCCTGCTTCGCCAGAAGTAAGGCAAAGAGATTCTCCGGGTTGATAAAGACCGGCTGAGGATCTTTGAAGTCCGTGATGCTGTCCGGGTAGGTGCCGTTGGCAACTTGCTGGTGCAGGCCACTGGAGAGCAGCAGCTCCGAGAGCCTGCGCCAGTCGGAGGGCGAAAAATTTAAGGTGCCCGAAGCGACCGAGGCTCTCTCCAGCGCCTCCGCGAGGCGGCCCAGATGCCATGCCAGAATCAGCCCTTCCCACTGTACGGGACGCCCCAGCCAGGAGAGGGTGTAGAACGTCGTACCTAGAGTGGCGATGCAGGCTCCTAGTTGGGCGGGGCGCTCGGTGCGACCCCAGAGATAGACAAACGGAACCGCCGTCTCGGCCCAGCGCAGCGCCTCACGCAGCCAGCGAGGGTTGTTTGTCGCCGCCCAGCCTTCGAGGTTTGCCGCCAGCAACCAGACCGCCGCGAGCACGTCGGGCTCATAAATAGGGCACTCCCAGAGGCTTGCACCCCGTGGCAGCTCAAAGCGTGCAATAAACGCCAGCGCCCGCTCGCCCGCTTTTAGAGCGTCTAGGTCGCCGCTGATGCGCGCCCAGCGTAAGAGCATCCAGGCCGCATGGCTTGAGATCCCTGAGACGCTATCGCCCGCCTGTCCGAGCGTGTGCTGCGGCCCGTCTTTGGCTCCGAAGCGCCAGCCGCCATCGGGAGCCTGGCTGTCACAGATACCGTTAAGTTCAGACTTGAGCGCACCAAACGCCTCGGGGAGCTTCCCCGCCAGAAAGGGCAGCTCAAAGCGCATTAAGTGACACGCTCCTCGCTGGGCGTACTGAGCGGGCTGTAGTGCGGTGAGTGCTTCCCGCGCCCGGCTCCGTGACGCCGACTCTGCGTTCACCAAACCGTCCCACCAGAGCAGGGCAGTAATTCCCGCGTTCGGCTCTGGCTGTCCTTCGACAACAGCCTTCCATTGGCGCTTCTGCGGCACCCAGAGCGTCTCAAAGCCTTTGCGGCTGAGCGAGAGCGCCTCTTTTATCTCTTTTGCAGCGCGGGGCCAGGCAGTGGGCTGTGGTAGTCCGCCGGAGTCTTTGAGCCACTCACGCAGACCGCAGAGCGCCCCGCCCTCGGCAATAAAAAGAGTCGCCTCGGTGCCCTGAAGTGTGAGGGCATGGGCTTCGAGGAGTCCGGCAGGCGCGGAAAACTCCGCTTTGTCTCCTGGCTTTCCAAAGAGCCCGATAGTCCAAAGAGAAGGAGACAAAGAAGACGGCGTGCGAAGCGAGTCCGGGCACCAGAAGCGTGCGGGATTGCGCGGCGGCACTTTGGCAGAGGGGCCGAAGCTCACGGCGAGCACCGGGGCGGTGAGATGGGTGCGGGGCGGGGTATGGCGCAGATGGAGTGGCGGTGCGAAGCCCCGTGGGCTGGAGCTCGGCTCTCCCGCTGAGAGATGCTCGACACCTGGAAAGAGTGCCCCCGCGTGCGCTTGGGACTGCCCCGCATAGAGCGTGGGCAAGTGACTCCCGCGCAGTCGTAGCCAGGGCTGGTTCGGCTCCAACTGAAGGCTCAGATCGGCGGCGAGGGGGGCGAGAATCCCGGCAGGCTTGCCTTTGTACGCAACCCGTGCCCAGCCGTCGGAAAAGACCTCGATTCTTAGCCAGCGATTCTCCAGTGTCCGCGCAAGCTTTGCCTCAATGGTGCGCAGCTCACTGCGTTTCGTTCGGCACTCCAGCGTGAAAGAGCCAGGTTTGGCCGGGGCGCTCCAGGGCCACTCCAGCCAGGCACGCTCGCCAGGAGCAAGCGCAGGAGTGGGTTTGGCCTGGAGCGCTTTTTTCGCCACGGTTAGCGTGAGCACTTCTTTGCCCGGTGCCAGCCAGCCCTCCCCGGTGTTTCGTACCTCGACACGTAGCGTGAGCGGCTTTCCCGCAAGCGGCACGGGCGTGGTCGCACCAAGCGCCGTCACAACAAGATTTGGAGCAAACGGTGCGATCCTCAGGCTCCCCACGACGAGTGCACGGGCGGGGACAACGGTAATATCCACTCCCTCTGCCTCAGGGAAGGCAAAGGGGAGAGCAACGCTACGTGCTCCCTCAACGTGTATCGGCTCGCCGGGGCCACGTGGGTTGAGCGTGACACGAGCCGGGCCACGCAGCTCCAGCGCGGCGATGCCGCAGCGTGCCGTTTTATCCACACCAGCAAGTCGCACGATTCGTGGCTTTGCCCAGAGTGCCCAGTCGTAGGCAAGGCTCTGCCGGGCATCGGTAATCAGTGCGAGCTGCACCTCTTTGCCTGCCCAGCGTGTTAGATCCGCCGCGCCCTGTATCCAGCGACTCAGGGTCTGGTGACGTGCGAAGAGCACGCTCTTCTGAATCTCGATGCGAAAATCCACGCCATCAGATTTCGGGCGCTCACTGGGCGCAATGCCATCGGAGAGTGCGGTGTCGAAGAGAAGCACAAGCCGCTCGCCCAGCTCAAGCTTGGGAAGCTTTTGTGTGAAGACCAGACGTGCAGGCTTTCCTAAATCACGAGGATGCGCAAAGAGCGCCTCTTTCAAAACCCCATCAGCAGGAAATAAACGAATGTTGGGATCCATCGCATCCGTGACAGTCGCTTTTGCGAAAGACGCCAGTAAGTCGGCGACAATTTCCACTGTCTTTATGCTTATCGCGGTGCCTCCGGTCGCCAGCGGAACATGTTC
>JANNDD010000627.1:0-8983 GCA_031387365.1 Armatimonas sp.
GCCCGGACATGATCTTGATGAGTGGCGGCACCGATGATGGCAATATTGTCCCGCAGGTGCAGGAAATCGCGGAGATTCTGCGCTCCGCCGACCCCAAGCCGCGCCTTGGAATCGGCCTGAAGCTCCCTGTGATCTTTGCAGGCAGCAAGCTCATGCGTGATGCCGTCACCGAGACGCTGGGAGACACGGTTGACTTACGCATCGTGGACAACCTGCGCCCGAGTCTCGACCGTGAGAACCTGCCGCCTGCCCGCGAGGAGATTCATGAGCTGTTTTTAGAGCACGTCATGCAGCAGGCTCCGGGCTACTCCAAGCTCAAGACCTGGACCAGCTCAGATATTATGAGCACGCCGCTGGCCGTGGGCAAGATCATGGAGACGATTGCCCGTGAGCGTCGCATCAATGTACTGGGCGTGGATATTGGTGGAGCCACTACCGACGTCTTCTCGGTCTTTAAAGGCATCTACAACCGCACGGTCTCGGCGAACCTTGGGATGAGCTACTCCATCTGTAATGTGCTGACCGAGGCGGGGCTGGAGAACATCAAGCGCTGGCTCCCGTTTGATCTAGGCGACTCCTACATCCGCAACCAGCTGCGCAATAAGATGATCCGTCCCACCACGATTCCGCAGGACTTAAAAGACCTTCAGATCGAGCAAGCGGCGGCCCGCGAGGCGCTACGCCTGGCCTTTGAGCACCACAAGAGCCTTGCCCGCGAGATGGTGGGAGTCCAGCAGACCCGCGATATCGGCGAGATCTTCGAGCAGTCCGCCGGTGGAAAAACGCTCGTGGACATGTTCTCGCTAGACATGGTGATCGGCTCAGGTGGCGTGCTGGCGCACGCGCCGGAGTTTGCGCAGACGTGCATCATGATGATGGATGCCTACGCCCCCGAGGGCCATACGATACTGGCGAAAGACTCGATCTTCATGATGCCCCAGCTCGGCGTGCTCTCCGTACTCCTGCCCGAGGCCGCCACGCAGGTCTTTGAGCGTGACTGTCTGATTCGCCTGGCGGACTGCATCGCGCCGGTCGGGACCGCGAAAGAGGGCGAGCCGTGCTGTACCTTTGTCTTCAAGGAGAAAACCCACGACATCAAGTTCGGCCAGCTCGTGCTCCTGCCGCTGGAGCAGGGCGAGAAGGCGACGGTTGAGTGTCGCCCCGCCAAGAACTTCGATCTGGGCCAGGGCAAGGGGAAGAATGTCACGTTTAATGTCCAGGGCGGCGAGGTCGGCCTGATTTTAGACTGCCGTGGCCGCCCCATCGCCATCCCGGACCAAGACGCCGCCCGCGCTGCCAAGATGCGCGAGTGGCTCAAGGCACTGAAGCTTAGAAGCGAGTAGCGTCATGGCGTCACGGATTAAAATCCGTGACGCCAGAGGGAACGAAGTCCGTGCCGGACTGAACCCACCCGGCAGAACCCACCCGGCAGAACCCACCCGCCTCGTTCCTCGGCGCCCTCCCTTGAAGCAAGGGAGGGTTGTTTTTGTTTGTTTTGAAAACATCCAACAATTTTGTTGCGCAACAAAATTGTTGGATGTTATACTTGCGGCATGACTACCGAACTAACCCTGCAAATTACGACCGGCGGCGAAGTGCCTGCGTTTGGGCGTGAGGTGTTTATCCAGCAGCTCTGGGAGACGCTCAAGACACAAGGTTTCCAGCTTTTAGGGGAACGGCGTACGGGCAAGACAACCGTGGTGAAAGCGATGAACCGCGAGCCACGCGCTGGGTTTCAAGCGATTTATCTTGACTGTGAGGGCTTGAAGACACCTGTCGAGTTTGTTGAGGCCGTCGCCGCGAAGCTGGAAGAGTACTTACCACAGGGGAGGCGAGCAGCAAACTGGCTGTGGGATGCCTGGAAGATACTGGGCGAAGTGGAGATCAAGGGAATCATCAAGATACCGGCCACCCAGACCGGAAGCTGGAAGCTGTTTCTGGAGAGGACGCTTCAGGCTCTGGAGGAAAACCTGCCCGAAGGAGGGCGCTTTGTCTTCTTTCTGGATGAGGTGCCGCTACTGCTGAGCAATATCGTTGGGGATAAGACACAAGGCGAAGGTGTGGCAATGGAGCTTATTGATACGCTTCGTGCTCTGCGTCAGCGGGAGAGTACGCCGGTTCGGATGGTCTTTACGGGCTCGATTGGCTTGCATCATGTGCTGACCGGCCTGCGCGAAGCGGGGCACCGCAACGATCCGGTGAACGACCTCGATCCAATCACACTGCCAACCCTGACCCAAGAAAAAGCGACCCAGCTTGCCCAGGCACTGGCGGCGAGCCTGCAATTACCTTGTGAGCAAGCCGATGCAGCCTATATCGCCGAGCAGACTGATGGCCTGCCGTTCTACATTCAGTGGGTCGTCAAGCGCCTTGGGGAGCGGCGACTTCCGGTGACGCAAGACGCTGTGAATACCGTTGTTGGCAAGCTTCTGACCGACCCACAGGATCCGATGCATCCGCTTATCCGCCGCGCCTGGTGCATCTTGCGCTATCTCGAAGGGCAGGCATAGCCATGTCCGAGGTGCTCCTTTCCGCCTTCAACCCCAGCACGATGTCGCCGAAGCTTCTGGAAGCGATCTTCGTGGAGCGCGAGCCGCTTGTCCAGGAGCTTCTTGGGAGCATTCGCGGGAGCTTGTCTCCCACGTCGAAGGCCCACTCTCTGATTCTTGGGCCGCGTGGGATGGGCAAGACACACCTGGTCAGCCTGATCTACCACCGCATCCGGGAGGGTAAAAAAGGCGCGGAAGGCTTGGACGAGCACCTGCGGATCGCGTGGCTCCGTGAGGAAGAGCGAGGAATTGCCACTTTCTTTCACCTCCTGCGCCGCATTATTGTGGTGCTGGCCGCCACCTACAAAGACCTGGAGCTAGAAAAGCGCCTTACTGATCTGAAGGGCAACTCCCCACAAGACACCCAGACTCTCGCCGAGCGCCTGCTGGTGGAGTGGCTGGACGGAAAGACACTCCTGCTTCTGGTCGAGAACTTCGAGGACATGCTGAGCCGCATGGGCGAGCAGGGCCAGCAAGCCTTTCGTGCCTTCCTGCAAAACCGAAGCTGCTGCCTTGTCCTCGCCACCGCCCCGACCCTCACCGCCGCGCTCTCCAAGCAAACCGCGCCGTTCTATAACTTCTTCAATCTGCACACGCTAGAGGAGTTCAGTGTCGAGACCGCCCGCAACCTCATGCGCCTCATTGCCCAGCAGCGGGGCGACAAAGAGTTCGCCGCCTTCCTCGAAACCCCCGTCGCCACCGAGCGCCTCCGCGCCATCGAAGACCTCGCAGGCGGCCACCCACGCATCTGGATACTCTTCGCGGGCTTTCTCACCAAAGAAATCCTGGATGATCTCGTCCCCGCCTTCTACAAACTCGTGGATGAACTCACGCCCTACTACCAGTCCAAAATGGAAAACCTCCCCGGCCAAGAGGCCCTCATCATCGAAACCCTCTGCGAGAAACCCGGAGCGATGCCTGTCAAAGAACTCGCCGATGCGTGTTTCCTCGCTCCCAATGCCGTTTCGGCACATCTAAATGATCTGACAAAACGTGGCTTTGTACGAAGTGAGAAATTAGGAAGAGAATCTTACTATGAGTTGAGAGAGCCACTTTTAAGAGTTTGGATTCAGGTAAAGGGAGATAGAGATAAACCAATAAGATTAATTATTGAATTCATAAAGCGATGGTTTATATCGAAGGGAAATTTAGAGCCTGGATCACTTGAGGAATTTCTTCGAATTTTCATACGGCTACTATTTGTGAAAGGACTTTACGAGGGGCTTCCAGATCATTGCTTATCGGAATGGTCGAAAGCAAAATCAGAGTGTGAGGAACTGGAAATCCCTTTGCGGATGCTGGCGGCGGCGGTGGAGTGGAAGAGGACGCGGAGTCGGGCGGCGCTTTTGCGGTTGGAGCCGGAGCTACGCTCGAAGCTGGAGAGCCTGTTGCCGCCCGAGGCGAGTGTGGTAGAGGCACCGAGGCGGAAGCGATAACCAAACACCCTCTTCCTCCGCGAAGCGGAAAACAGGAAGAGGGTCGGCGAAGCGAGGAACGAGCGGAGACGGGGAGATGGCCGCTAAGGTACAATAGGCAATGGCAACAGCGGCTCCTTCTCTCCCAAACTACGAGCAGCGTATGTCGGCGAATCTGGACTGGGCTATGGACGAGGGCGGACGTTTTTTCGAGGAGCGCAGCGCGGTACAAATGGCGCTACGACGTATCACGGCTCGGCTGACGGAGCTGGAAATTCCCTATGTGGTGGTCGGGGGAATGGCGCTCTTTGCCCACGGGTTCCGGCGCTTCACCGAGGACGTGGACATTCTGGTGACAGCGGGCGGGCTGGAGCGAGCGCACACTGCCCTGGAAGGCAAGGGCTACCGTCCGCCTTTTGAAGGAAGCCGTCATCTGCGCGACACGGAGCAGGGGATTCGCATTGAGTTTCTCGTGACGGGGCAGTTTCCCGGTGACGGCAAACCCAAGCCCGTCGCCTTTCCCGACCCGGATGCTGTCGCGCTGGAGCGAGCCGGGATCCGATTTCTCAACCTGCCTGCACTCGTCGAGCTCAAGCTGGCTTCGGGGATGACGGGGAGTGGGCGGCTTAAGGACCTGGCCGATGTTCAGGAGCTGATCCGGGCGCTGGCACTGCCGCGCGATTTTTCCGAGAAGCTGCACGAGTACGTGCAAGCCAAATTTAGTGAACTCTGGGAGGATGTTCATGCCGACGATGTTGCCGAGTAAGAATGCCGACGGGCTACCGACGATTGCGCTCACTGAGGAGCAGCGCTACTTTTTTGACCTGCGGGGCTGGATGCTCATTCCTAGCGTGCTGAGTGAGGACGAAGTGGCCGAGATGAAGGAGTTCTGCTACCGGCTCCACGAAGACAAAAATGCCGTGCCACTGGCCCAGCGCTCGTCGGTGGGCGGGCCGTTGCAGACGCTCACGGATCATCCGGTGGTGGTGGGATTTATGAACGAGCTGGTCGCCTACGAGCACACGGCGAGTGAGAGCGGTTACGGCTTTCGCTTGGAAGGGACGTTTCTCACGATCCGCGCCGAGGGCCACGATAACTACAGCCCTCACGGTGGCGGTGGGATGTTTAACTTTCATGGCAACTCCCACCACTACGGCTGCCGTCCAGGGGCGATTAGCTCCGGGCTGACACGCGTGGTCTGGGAACTCAACCCAGTGCGTAAGGGTGAGGGGGGGACGGTTTTTCTCACGGGGAGCCATAAGGCCGCGTTCCCTGCGCCCAAATCGGTGTGGAGCGATCGGCACTCGCCGCACTGGGAGGACTATGAGTGCCCGGCGGGCTCGTGCCTGATCTTCACCGAGGCCATCTCGCACTCCGGGGCACGCTGGACGAACTCAGAGTGGGATCGGGTGGCGATTTTTAACTGCTACAACACTGTTGGGGCCAAGTGGCACGAGTGGCAGCCGCACCCGGAGCTTCTTGCCGACATGCCGCCGCTGCGCCAGAGTCTCTTTCGCGGCGTCTACTGTGAGCGCAACCAGGTGAGTGGGTAAAGGTAGAAAAATAAAGCGATGATAAAACCAGGCAGTAAAGATAAGAAAGTCACAATCTTGATCACGGGCGACGAGCTTACGGCCCTGCAAAATCAGGACATGCCAGAGTCTTTTGGGCTTGAGGATCGTATTCAAAACTACAAAGGGATACGTCCTATCGGTCTATACCGCTGGGATCTGGAGTTCCTTATTGAGACAATAGAGTTTGCGCTGGAGAGCAAGAATCCCCATACGTTGGCTGCTGAGGGTGACCGCGACGCGCTTCTGAGTCTACGTCCCCGGCTTCAAGAAATCTACGACACCCACTACTCGTGATGTGCGAAGCCCTTAAAATTATCGCTCTAACAGTTGGGCTCTCTTGCGCCTATGGGATTGTCCACGACCAGATCACGGCGCGGGTTTGCATCGAGTACTTCACGATAGGGCACTTCTCACCCACCAATATTCCCTGGACACCGACCGTTCTAGGCCTCTACTGGGGCATTGTCGCCACCTGGTGGGTCGGGCTGATCCTGGGTGTCCCATTTGCCCTCTGTGCCCGCGTCGGCCCCTGGCCTAAGCGCACTGCCCGCGAGCTTCTCCGTCCGCTTCTCTTACTACTGGCGATCACCTTCGCCTGCGCCATGACGGGCCTTGTGATCGCACGCCTCATGGGCTTTACTGCCATGCCGCACCTGCTCCCGATGGTGCTCAACGCCGACCAAGCGGCTCGCTTCAGCGCCGATCTAGTGGCACACAATATCTCCTATGGTGTCGGGCTGTTTGGTGGCCCTTGGCTCTCCGCCTGGGTCTTGCGGGAGCGGCATAAAGCCAGTAAGGTGTTGTTGTGAGCGCAATTGTTCTCTTTGATGGTGTCTGCAATCTCTGCGACAAAAGCGTACGCTTTATCTTTCGCCACGACCCAAACGCCTACTTTCGCTTCGCCCCGCTCCAGAGCCTGGCGGCGCAAAAGCTCCTCGCCGACGCAGGCGCGAGCGCACCCGATATGAACTCGATTCTTCTCATCGAGGACGGAAAAGTCTACAGCCACTCAACGGCGGCGCTACGCATCGCCCGTCGCCTCAAAGCCCCGTTTCCACTGCTCTGGGCCGGAATGATCTTACCCCGCCCTTTGCGCGACGCCGTCTACAAAACTATCGCCAAGAATCGCTACAAGTGGTTCGGCCAAAAAGAGAGCTGCGAGATGCCTCCGAAAGGCCTCCGCGAGCGCTTTCTCGCGTTTGAGTAGCCCCAATCTTGATGTCGCGGAGCGACTTGGTGGCGCTTGCGCCCGGAGCGAAGCGAGCCCCCCTCGTTCATGAGGAGGGGAGCTTCTGAATGATCACGCTCAGGCGCTCCCCTTGCTTGGTTTCGTAGGCGACTGTGGTGTTTTGTACGCCGATCACGAGTACCGGGAAGGCTGCCTGGCCGTCGTTAGGGGCGCTGAGCTGCTTGCCTGAATCACCGGGTTTGGACGTGCGGTACCAGATGCTCTGTCGGCCTGCACGGGTTTCCTCCCAGACTGCCGCCCAGGTACCCTCGGGAGTAGGGGCGAAGGCAAGGCAAGGATGGTCTTGTGTCCCGCCCGGCTGAGGCTGGAGATCAGCATCCCTCGCGGTGCCCGTTGCCTCGCGCCAGGAGACATGTGGGGCGTTTTTACTGACCTGCTTCCATGCCACCAGCACGCGTTTTCCGTCCTTTGTCACGGCAACTGCCGGAAGGGACATCGGTCAGCCTGCCTCCTTTGTGGGGTCGGTGTTCGTGCGCTGAGGAGGTGAAAAGTGCCTGCCGCTGCTGGGGGAGCGCCGCCAGAAAATCTCGCGGCTCTCTTTTTCGCCGCCCTCGCGCCAGGCGACAGTCGGGTTGCCCTTGCTATCCAGCCCGATGCCTGGTGCGCAGCACTCACAGACCGTACGTGCCAGCGCCGTGCGATCTGTGATTTTTCCACTCTCCAGGCGGGCGTATAAAATGTCTTGGCCGGGGCCGGTGCGCTCCGAGCGATCGAGCCACGCCACATGCACCGCACCGTCGGATGCCACGGCTAGCGCGTGCAGCCCCTCGGATGCTTTCTTTTCCGTAGTATTGAGGCGAAGTGGCTGCGAGAATGTCTTGCCGCCGTCTTTGGATTGCACCGCAAAGAGCTCCGGAGACGGGTAGCGTTTCTTGCGCTCGTCGGTGTCGAAGGTGACCGGCGCGGTGACCGTGAGGGTGCCGCGACTATCTATTCCAATCCGAGGGCCGCGCTGACGGCCTCCACGTGCCTGCCCATTGCAGTCCATCGCGATCACAGGGGGCGAAAAGCTCGCGCCGCCGTCGCGCGAGAGAGCCACGACGATATTGCCGCGCTGGAGCATTGTCAGTGCGACTAGGCCACCCGGCCCGAGGGCAAGGGTGGGCTGCTGGGAATCGTCAAAAGAAGGCATAATTCTCTCCTACATTCCTGTCTGGGTGATACGCCCGCCGGTGACGGGCAGATAGACGCCGGTAACATAGTTGGCGAGGTGCGATAAGAAGAACACGCAGCCGTTGCCGATCTCCTCGGCACTCCCGTGTACCCGAAGCGGCAGAGACTTGGCGAAGTTCTTGCTCCCCTCACTCTCGGTGTCCACTTTCTCATCGGCCATCCAGCCCGGCGCGACCATATTGACCGTGATATTCTCCGGCCCCAGCTCGGTGGCCAACGAGCGGCTCATCCCGACCATCGCGCCCTTGCCTGCGGTGTACATGCTCCAGCCCGCCGGTGCCATGTTCCAGAGCTCGGTGACGATATTGACCACGCGTCCGCCGCCTTGATTCTGGAAGTGAGGCCGCGCCGCCGTGAGCGTGTTGTAGACCGCCTTGACATTGTAGTCTAGCATGTTCTGGTAGCCCGCCCAGCCGTGCTCGCCCAGCTTACCCGGCTGCGAGCCCGCAATGGCATTGTTGATGACACCGTCAATGCGCCCGAAGTCCGCCACAATCGCGGCGATCATGGCTTTTACACTGGCCTCGTCTGTCACATCGGCCTGGTATGCCTTTGCGCCGTTGCCGATCTCTGCCGCCACCGCCTCGGCCTTCTCCGCGCTCTTGGCGTAGTTCACCGCCACATGCGCACCCTCACGCGCCAGCACCCGGCAGATCGCCGCTCCGATCCCACGCCCGCCACCCGTGACGAGCACGACTTTTCCTGAAAGAAGCATAAACACCACCCTCCCCTGAGAAGTTCGTCAGAGGGGAGCTACTCTCCTGCGCTGAGCCGCGCCTGGCGCTCGTCGGCGCGGTGGCTGGCACGCTCGCGCTTGCTGTAGCGGCTCGGCTGATCCGTGTGCGCTCCTGCGCCGCTTCGGTAGAGTGCGGCGGTGAAGAGCGGCGAGGGCAGACGCTTCAGGGCTTCAAGCTGCTGGCTGGTTGTTTTTTGTTTGGGGGCTGGTGTGCGTTTCATAATGATCTCTTTTCTCTTCCTCTCTATCGAAGTTAGACGGCAAAATGCTCAAAAAGTCGCAACCTC
>JANNDD010000632.1:0-10985 GCA_031387365.1 Armatimonas sp.
TCCCGGTGCCGCAGTAGAGCTGCACAAACGGGACACCCCGCTCGACCAGCCGCCGTGCCAGCAGGCAGTTAGTGCCAAAGCGCTCGGTCTTGGGGTTGTCTAGGCCATAGAGCGCCTTCATGGCAGTACTCTCTTTACTGATATCCACGGCCTCGGGCGCGGCGGACTGCATCCGAAACGCCAGCTCGTAGGCTTTTATCCTCGCCTCCAGCTCGCTCTCATCGGCGCGGGTGGCTCCGTAGTGGGCATTGAGCTCGTTGATAAACGCCAGCTTGCTTTTTTGTCGGGCCTCGCCCACACTCTCGGGAGTCGAGAGTGCGAGAATCGGGGTTTTTCCGGGCCGAAACGGCGTGCCCTGATAGGTGGCGGGCAGAAACCCACTCGACCAGTTTTTCGTGCCTCCCAGCGGCTCGCGCTCATCTAGTAACACGACATAGCTTGGCAAGTCGCGCTTCACACTGCCCAGGCCATACTGCACCCACGAGCCCAGCGACGGTCGCCCCGCCAGAACCGAGCCGGTGTTCATCTGGCAGACCGAGCCGACATGGTTGAGCCCATCGGCCCAGCAGGAGCGGATCACGCACAGCTCATCGGCGTGTTTTGCAATCTCGGGGTACCAGTCCGAGACCCAGAGCCCGCTCTTCCCGTGCTGTTGAAAAGTGCGCTTCGAGGGCAGAAGACCATTTCCCGCCACCCCCATCGCCGTCAAGGGCCGCCCAAAGCTCGCCGGAAGCGGCTTTCCCGCGAGTTTCAGCAGCTCCGGCTTCGGGTCAAAAAGATCAATATGGCTCGGCCCGCCCTCCATAAAGAGCCAGATCACGGACTTCACCTTGGCGCTCTCTGCCCGCGCCTCATCGGCCAGCAGCGCCGCGAGCGCCAGCGCCCCAAACCCCGCTCCGGCGTCTTGCAAAAATTCACGGCGTGTCAGTGGCATAGGTTACTCCACATAGAGAAACTCGTTGGTGTTAAAAAGCGCGTGGCAGAGCTCCGTGAGATTACTTTGCTTGAGAAATGCCACAGCGCGAGTGAGTTCGTCGGGCTGAGGTGGACGGTTGTAGGCACGCTCCCAGGCGTGTGTTATCTGGGCAATGGGATCGGCTCCTACCTCTTTTTCGATTTTCTCCGCGAAGGCTTTGGCAAGACGTAGCGCCGTGGTGTCGTTGAGCAGGAGCAGCGCTTGCAGCGGCGAGGTGGTCTGGGAACGACGAGCGCAGGGTTCGTGGGTGTCGGGGAAATCAAAAGCCTCAAAGAGCGGGTAGCGCAGGTTGCGTTTCACAAAGAGATAGAGACTGCGGCGGTTGCGCTCGGTTAGCTCGGGAGTTTCTTTCCAGTAGCCCGTCGTGGTCAGCCCGGCGGGTAGCTCCGCCATCACGCCCGGGCCACCTTGTTTGGAGTTAAGCTGCCCCGATACGGCGAGCAGGGCATCGCGGATGCTCTCCCCCTCCAGCCGCTGCCGTCGAAAACGCCAGAGCAGCGTGTTCTCTGGATCGAGCTTTGAGGCTTTGGGGTTCTGCGTGGCGCTCTGGCGGTAGGCCGCTGAGAGGACGATGCGCTGGTGGAGTTTTTTCAGGCTCCAGCCATCGTCGTGGATAAAACGCTCCGTGAGCCAGTCGAGTAGCTCTGGGTGAGTGGGGCGCTCCCCGGCCACGCCAAAATCATTGCCTGTTCCCACCAGCCCGCGCCCGAAGTGCTGCTGCCAGAGCCGGTTGACCATCACGCGCGCCGTCAGTGTATTACGAGGCGAGGTGAGCCAGTTCGCAAGCGCCGCGCGACGGCCCGTGGAGGTCGGCGAGGGAGCGCAGTGCGCCTCGCCGCCGCCTAGTGCCTGCAAGAAGCCCGGTGTCACCTCCGATCCTGGCTGGTCGTAGAGACCGCCGGTGAGCAGAAACGTCCTAGGCGCATTGGGGCCGACATCGGTGATTCCCAGCGCAGTGGGCAGTGCGGCGGGCTTCGGGTCTTTCTTGAGAGTCTTAGTTAGCTCGGTCCACGGGGTCTTCACCTCGGGCTTGGATTTATCCATGGCCCCGGTCACCTCAGCCTCGGTGGGCTCGATCTGCGGATTCACCTGATGCACCAAAACCCACTGCCGCGACGTGCGCTTCTCCGGTGGCGTGGTGACGGCTTCTTTTAGATCGTCGGGGAATTTTTCCAGCTTGCCTTTCGCCAGCCGCTCGCGCACAGGTTTTTCCAGGGTCTCTAGGGCAGTACGGGTCTCGTGGGTCTTCTCCTCCCAGGCCGTGAGAGCCTGCTCCCGCGCGACACGCTCACTTGCGGGGAGCGGCACCAAGTCGGTTCGGGGGCGAACGGCGGCAAAGAAAGCCTGCAGCCGGTAGTAGTCTTTTTGGGGAACGGGATCGTACTTGTGATCGTGGCAGCGGGCGCACCCCACGGTGAGCCCCAGAAACACCGAGCCCGTCACATCAGTAATGTCGTTGAGAATCTCCTGGCGACGCAACGGGATATTGCGGGCATTACTCTCATCAGGGAAGTGCCGCGAAAAGCCCGTCGCGAGGAGCGCCTCAGGATCGCCCGGCCAGAGCTCGTCGCCCGCGAGCTGCTCTCTCACAAATCGGTCGTAGGGCTTGTCCGAATTAAAGCTACGCACCACATAGTCCCGGTACCGCCAGGCGGTCGGGCGCATTTCATCGCCTTTAAAACCCTCGCTATCGGCGTAGCGCGCCAGATCCAGCCAGCGCCGCGCCTGCCGTTCGCCGTAGGCAGGGCTTGCCAGTAAACGCCCCACAACACGCTCATAGGCGCCGGGCTTCGTGTCGGCCAGAAACGCCGTGGTCTCGCCTGGAGTGGGCGGCAGACCGCTCAGATCGAAGCTGACGCGGCGGAGGAGTGTGCGCTTATCGGCCGCTTTTGAAAAACCCAGCCCCTTGGCCTTTAGTTTTGCCAGCAGAAAGGCGTCTAAGCCGCTCTGCTCAACGGGCGGCTCCAAGCGGGCCTGCACGGGCCGAAACGCCCAGTGGGTTGCCGTGGCAACGAGCGGCGTCGGCGCAGCGACCCAGCTCTTCACCAAAGAGATCTCCTCGGCAGAGAGGCGCTTTCCCGGCGGCATCTGAAGCTTATCGAGACCCGAAATCACGCGCAAGAGTCGGCTTCGCTTCGCACTTGCCAAGGGCTGGCGCAGGTCAAGCCCCCCGAGCTTCGCGTCACCGTGACAGCTCAGACAGTTTTTTTGTAGCACCACCTGCCCCCGCTGAGCCGACGGTGGCTTCTGCCCTGCCGTTGGCAGGGCACTGAGTCCCAAAAGTGCTACTATTGCGACGGTGAACATGTTTTGCATCGTTGCTTCTTCACTAGGATTTAACCTGATCTACGGCTCTTTGACAAGCGACACCTTCGCTTTCATCAGCGCCTCGATCTCGGCGATCTCAAACGGGACATGACTGGTCAAGACCTCGCACCCCGTCTCGGTGATCACGATGGTATCTTCCACCCGGATATAGAGATGCTCCTCAGGAACCCAGAGCATGGGGTCTATGGAGATCACTAATCCGACTTGCATCGGCACGTCGAAGTACGAGCCTACATCGTGTACGGCCATGCCAACCGGGTGGGAGAGATGCCCCCGGAAATCCAGCGCCTTCTGGGTAGCCTCGGCATAGATCGGCTTGGAGAAGGTCGTCCGCTCCAGCACACTACGCATCTCTTCAGCCGTCTCGGCCAGAATCTCGCGTGGCAGAGCCCCAGGGCGGAGACGCTTTAAGAGGGCCTTGTGGTACTCCACGATAAAGCCGTAGAGCTCACGCTGGTGTGCGCTGAACGTGCCGTTAACCGGCCACATACGGCCAATATCATTGGTGTAGTTGCAGACATCGGGCGCGTAGTCCATCAGCACGAGGTCGCCGTCGGTGAGCAGGCAGTCGTTTTGGTTGTAGTGACCGTCCCAGATATTGGCTCCACTAGCAATAATCGCGCAGTAGCCCTCGCGGCGTGCACCGCCGTCGCGGTAGAGCCCGTCCGCAATCGCGCCCAACTGGTACTCGCGCAGGCCAGGTGCTGTCGCCTGGATCGCCGCTTTCACGGCAAGCCCCGTGAGCTTTCCGGTATAGCGCATCAGCTCAATTTCGCGGGGGCTCTTGATCACACGAAGCGCATCGAGAATCGGTGTCAGATCGTGCAGCTCGGCTCGCGGGAGCACCGCATTTAGCCGCGCCCGGAACCGTGCTCCGCGCGAGACTTCCCCATCCCACGGGTCTTTCGCCACGGTGCGGGCATAGAGCTGCAAGACATCGCGGCACTCCACCCGCCCCTCGGGTGGCGCGTACGGGGTGTAGAGCGTGGTAATTCCCGTGAGCTTCTCCTCAAGCATGTCTAAGCCGTACACCGCGTCCAGACCTAGCGTCTCCGCGCTACCGCCGGGGACGAAAAGTGCTGTGGTTCTGTCCCGGCCGTCGAGTAATAAATACGCCTGGGGAGTCTCGACGCCGCAGAGATAGAAGAACTCATTGGTCTGGCGAAAGACCTCAAAGCCCCGAACCGGGCCACCGCCTTGAAGCAGAGCGCAGGCAGTCGGGCCAATCTGCTCGAAAACACGCTCCCGACGGGTGGCGAACTCTTCCGTGGGAAACCAGTAAGCAACATCATACATAGATTTCATGAGATTATTTCCGAGGGACGGAAGTGGCCAGCACTTCAGATTTCAAGGCATTCACGAGCTTTTCCGCCAGCGCGGCGCTTCCAGCGATTTGGGGATGTAGGGGCCCATTGTACCAGCCGGTGGTATCCAAATAATACACACTGGAGTCGCCCGCGGCGTTATACGCCGACACGACGGCCTTGATGCTCGCCTCCTGCGCCCCAATAAACGGACGCAACGCGACAATCTTTGCCGCAGGGTAGGCCGTGCGAATCAGAGACAGGTAGCGTGCGTAGAGGCGGTGGTACTCATGAGGCGGTAGCGACGACTCGTTGGTTCCCTGGTTCACGACCACCACATCAGGCTGCCAATCGTCGCGGGGGCAGCCAGCGTGGAAGAGGTTAAACGCCTCCAGCGCCCCAGGAGCTCCCCCGCTGCCTGCCCGCGCTAGGCCCGTCGCCCCAAAGCCCACTTGCCGCCACTCCGCCCCGAGTGCGAGAGCTGTCTGACCCACATAGGACTGACGTGCATCGGCGAGCCAGGGCCAGGTAAAGGGAATCCCAGCAACCACGCCCGCACGCCCCTCATTGACGATCACCCCTTCCGTGATGCTATCGCCCAGAAACTCAATACTTAAGGCGGGCTTCTTCCACTGCGGCAGCGCACGCTCCAGCTTCCCGCCTTTAGCGAGCGTAAAACCGGTAAATGTCACGCTAGCCACCAGTGGCGGTCTCCAGCGGCTCTGGTGCTCATCGAGGCCACGCACCATAAGCATCACGGTATGGGGGCCGCGAGCAAGCCCCTCCGCCAGCTTAACCGCAACGGCAAGCTCGGCCTCCTGCCACACCCCGTTATCTATCTGCCAGGCGATTGTCGGAAACGAGCCCTGTGGGGTGCACTCGCAGTGCCGCTGATTGAGCGAGACATCAAACGACGCATCGAGACTGGCACCGGAGAAGCGTGCCCGAACGTAGCTGCCGCTATTGACCGTGACAGCAGACTTGGGCTTGCGCAGATCCCAGCGTCCAAAGAAGCAATATTCCTGCGGCCATTGAATTTTCATCAGTGCATCTTTCTACTTTCCAGAAGAGTCAAAGAAAAGCCCACTGAGTGTGACAAGATCGCCACGGATCTTGTCAAAGCGGAACTTCACGGAGCGATCGTACTCGAAGACGAGATAGATGCCTTTTGCATGGCCACGAACCACGCTGACCGGGGCGATGAGGCGCAGGCTGGCCGCGTCGAACATCTCCACTGCCGCACGTCGCCCGTGGTTTTCCCAGTCTATAAAATACAGCGCCACCTGGAACTTACGGGTGCCCTCAATCCCAATCGTGACGGTCATGGTCTGGTCGTTGTTTGAGAGACACGTCGCGCGACGCATCTCCCCATTACGGGGATCAGGCGCAAGCGCACTGGGGTTCGTGGTGGACGTGGCCCAGACCGTGGTATCGGGACGCCCCGCCTTGGGGAACGCCCGGAAGAAATCTAGCGAGCGCACATACGAAGGCAGAACCTGCTTGTCCATGCCTTTAGGTTCCTGGCCACAAAGCACGTAGCCGTCGCGGCCATAGACACCTCCCCAGCTCCCGCGTGTTACTATATCCGTCTTCACCAACCGCCCCGGATAGACTTCTTTCGCTACCAGCGCAGGCTTGAGCGGACGCCCGATGTAGCTTGTGCGGACACTGTAGGTGCCCGGCCCAACGCCCTCAAAGAGCACAAATTCAGCGTCCTCACGCGCACTTGCGATCCCGGGAAGCGGCTGAAAGCGCCCGTCCCAAGCAGGCTTGCCATTGATCGTGATGCGCGTGATCTTGCGTCCTGCCTTGGGCACCCCAAGCTGCCCAAGCGTCCCTGGTGGTGCGATGAGCTGCCCCTTGCCGGTAACAAGATCGAAGCGCGCACTCAGCTCGCCGTGGGGCGTGGGCGTTGCCCCCGAGACATGAGTGAGCGTCGTGCCGAGATGCGGCAAGACCGCGTAGGTGGCAAACCCAGGGGATGTGGGAGTGATTCCCAGCACCTGCTCACTGAGCCACTTGACGATACCCGCGCCCCAGGGATGGCACAGGCTCACAATCCCGCACTGGGTATTTGGCACCGCATCGTTGCGCCCGATCACTGCATTCCACGAGGGACGGTAGACCTCAATCGGTGTCGTGCCACCGTAGCGCAGCATGCCGCCCCACATATCGCGCACCGTGCACAGAGCCTCATCCCACTTCCCCAAACGCGCCATCGCCTGCAGAATGAAGTACTGGTTGAACGGCGAGAGCGAGAGGCGGCTTACCCGATCACTAAACTCACGCGTGTAGAGTGCCTCGTCAGTTGGGGCATCGAGCAAGCCCGTGTTGATTGCATCGGCGGCAGCATGGATACCAAACGGCGCGTGCCAGCCCGAAGCTTTTGTCAGGGAAGCGAGTTTGACACGGGCATAGTCCGCGTACTGATCGCGCAGCTCCCGCCGACCGATCCCCTCCATCGCCCGCGCAAACTCGCGCCAGACCCGAAGCGAGAGCATCCGGTAGGCGTGCTGCGCCTCGGCGCACGGACGAAACCAGATCTCAAAGCCCGCCCCGAGACGCTCGTCCCAGCCATAAAAGCGAAGCGGTGGGTCTTTGTCAAAGGCGGCGTAGGCGGCGTCTAGCTTGGCCCGCACGGTATCGAGATACTTGGTGAGGAGCGCCACATCGCCCGAATAGTAGTAGTAGTCCAGCAGGCTCAGCACCCAGTAGAGTGCGTAGCTACGAATCCCATTGTCCTTGGTGGCGGTGTTATCAATATTGCGCCGGATGAAATCGTAGTTGGCAAACGCCACGAGTGCAGCAGCCTGGGTCGGATGCGCATCGCCCGTCCAGGAGATGCGGTCACCACGGTCCATCAGAATCGAGCCAAAGTAGTCCGCGCACAGCGAGACTTTGACACCGTACGCGGCCATGTACCAGCTTTTCGTGAGCTCGGGGTCGCTACAGGAGAAGCTGCCTCGGTAGTTGGTCGGTTTGACCTGGCAGACAGCGCGCACTGCCGTGATGTGCCACGGCTTGCTAAAAGTTTTCACCCGAATCCAGGCGAAGCGAACGCCATCGTAGAGCTCGGGGTTGAGTTCTAATCGGAAGGTACTGCCGTGCCGCACCGCAATGCCTGTTTTGTCAATCCCAGGCTCGTTGTACTCGCTGATACTCACTTCGATATCACCGGGGCAGTCCGGGCTATCAAACTCGATCCAGGCGGCGCTCTCCACCCCAAAATCAAGCTGGATCGTGCCCGTGCCCTGAACCGTCACGCTCGGGGGTTTCTGTGTCAGCGACTTGAGATTGCCAAACGACGCAGGCATGTCGGTGGAGACGGCCTTGGGCCGAAGCTCATAGACCTGAAACGGATCCGAGGACTGCGGGTTTGCCCAGCGGTAGGCGACCAGCGGGTCGGGGGACTCGGGAACGGGAGGAGCAGTGAAGCTCCCCCCATGGAGGGGAGCATAGCGCGGTATCTCCTGCCGCATCACCTACGTGTGGCCATCGGCCTTGGCCGCATCTTTGGCGATATTGACCCAGGTGTGGACATGCGGCGCACCACGGAAGTGCCAGACCAGCGCGGGCCCCTCCAGCCGCCAGATATCCCAGACACCATCGCTACCCAGATCCTCTTGTTTGTAGAACGCGAGATGGATCTTGTCCAGCCCGCCATTGGCCTCAATCGCCTTCATCGCGTCGCTTGCATCCGAGGGTCGGTAGGGCGAGAGCAGGCTCTGCATGGTCTTCTGCACGAGTTTCTTCTGATCCTTGGAGAGCTCCCCAATGGCGATTCCGGCAAACTCCCCGCTCTTGCCCTGGAGCTTGATCTGATCCTCACGGGGCGCTTTGTCCCGAAGCGCCACGGCGCGCTGCTTGCCATCGAGCGCCTGGAAAACCGCGTTGGCCTGCTGGGCTTGCTGCCAGTAGACATTGCCGGGGTGGCTGGGGTCTTCGGTGTCTTTGGGGGCATGGCCATAGAAGATCGGCCCGCCAAAGGCCGCGTTGGCGTTGGAGTGGCCGTCGGCGCGGAGCGTGACATGGCGGCCCGTGAGCACCCACTCGAACTTGCCACTCGCACTCTTGGGGTCGCCAAAGAGTGCCACGTGGTACTCCTCTAGCCCGCCACCGTCGTGCTTCATCTGCTCCAGAACCCGCGGGTACCACTCCTCGCTCGTCACGCCGCGTAAGATCCCTTCGACCATCTTTTGCTGATCAGCGGTGAATATCTCGGAGATCGTGGGCTTGACAATGGCCCAGTTTGCTCCCACCATGCTACGCTTGGGATGCTCCCAAGGCATGCAGATCGTCTCTTTTTGCTTGGGCGTCAGGCTCTCAAAGAGCGTCTTGACCAGCGTCTCGGCTTGCGGCGACTTCGCGACGCGTGGGACGGTCTGTGCCTCGGCGGGCAGGAGCCCCACCGTCGCGCTTCCCAGAGCAATGCCTCCCACCGTTTGCAAAAACTTGCGGCGGCTCACACCGTCGCTTGAAAAATCCTTCATTTTTTGTTCCTCCCTTTGGAACACCCACACAGTCTCAATTCCTCAGGAGCGTATGGTTCTCCTGCAACATCTAATAACCTTTCAGGGTCATTGACAGACTCGTATCACCTGGAAGGGGATGTGCTAAAATAGCCAATACAAACTGCGTCCCAACAGAGCACGCTGATTTACGGCAGCTCAAGGTAACTATATATGCGTCAACTCCTGCTTTTCTTGCTTCTGCTGACATCCTCGATCTGCCTCGCAGACGACACCCCTGGGCACTCCAGACACGGATCGGCGTTCGACTCCGGCATGCGAACACGGCCCTGGGTCATCAAGGGCATCGGAGACACCCCGTTTCCCATTTCCGCCAAGAGCCCAGAGGCCCAAAAATGGTTCAACCAGGGCAACGCACTGCTGCACTCGTTCTGGTTCGAGGAAGCCGAGCGCTCGTTCCGCTGGTGCCTCAAGCTCGAACCCGACAACGCCATGGTCTACTGGAGCCTGGCGCGCTGCGGCTTTAACTGGTTTACGGTCGGTGTGCCCAACTACGACGACAAGAACTTCGACCGGTACAAAGCGTTTCTGAGCGAGGCGGTTCGGCGCAAGAGCAAAGTCACCGAGCGGGAGCGGATGTACATCGAGGCTTGGGAGAAAGCGTACGCGCCGCAGGAGAAGAACCGCGCCAAGACGATGGGCAATGCTCTCCAACAAATCGTGATTCGGTTTCCGGACGACATAGAGGCAAAGAGTCTCCTCGCGCTCTACAACATCGGCCAGGGGAGCGCATTTGCCAACGAGCTGCTCATTCAGCAGGTTCTGGCCAAGAACCCCCTGCATCCGGGCGCACACCACGCCAGTATCCACAACTGGGACGGGGTCTCGTCGGATCAGGCGATAAAGAGCTGCGAGCTGTACGGCAAGTCGGCCCCGGACATCGGGCACGCGATGCACATGCCCGGCCATATCTACAGCAAGATTGGCATGTGGCACGAGGCCGCGATCGCGATGGACTCCGCGACGCGAACCGAGCTGCGGTACATGAACGACCGCTTGGCGCTGCCCTTCGAGACGTGGAACTACCCGCACAACCGCAACTACCTCTGCTACATCCAGGAGCAGCTCGGAATGGCGCAGGCATCACTGCAAGGCTCCGCCGACATGCTCGCCGCCCCCCGCGACCCCGAGTACAACCCGGAAGAGATGGGAGCCATAGCCGCCCAGGGCCAAGCGGCCCGGGTTCGTGCCCTCATCAAGTTCGAGAAGTGGGATCAGATTCTGGCTCCGAAGGGAATCGAGTGGAGCGATAAAAATGATGACGGCAAGCTGGAGAGGGCGTTTGTCGAAGCGCTGGCCCTCAGTGGCGTTGGTAAGATGTTTGAAGCGCGGGAGCGTGTGACAAGCCTGCGTGCGCTCGTCGAGAAACTCAAGACGCCGCCCGTTCCCGTTCCCGTCGCTACGCCTGTTCCCTCACCCTCGCCGCTGGACATGATGGCCGATATCGCCGATGGCATTGTGAGCCTTGGCGAAGGAAATGTGCTTGAGGGCCAGCGCAAGCTTCTCAATGCTGCCGATATGGAGCAAAAATTCCGTGACAAGGGCGAGTACCAGAACGATCCGCCCGGACAACCCTGGCCCGTCATGCGTCTCCTCGGTGACCACTACCGCAAGAGTGGCGACAACAAGCTCGCGATCCACTGCTACGAGCGGGCGCTGAAAAACGAGCCCAACGATGGCTTCTCGCTCTCGGGGCTAGCGCTTGCTCACTTCGCCAGCGGAAACCGCGAGCAAGCGGCACTCTATGCAGGGCGGCTGTCCTCTGTCTGGTCGCAGGCGGACCCTAACCTAAAGTGGCTCGACGATGTCAAGAAGCTTGGCCTGGATGCCAAACCGCTTGCGCAGACT
>JANNDD010000762.1:0-3662 GCA_031387365.1 Armatimonas sp.
CCCCCGTGCCACCCCCGTCAGCGCCCCGCCGCTCGTATCGTGAAAGTGCCCCGCCAGTTTTTCAGGAGCAACCACCCGGGTGATGGCTTCCAGTAGCGCTTCGAAATCCTCGCCCGTTGCGCGCCCTAGAGTCTCGCCCAAGGCCAGCTCGTCGGCAGCGAGCAGCTGGTTTGCGACGTGCACCACGGCCTCAGGTGCGATCTTTCCCTGGTACGGACAGTGAGTCACGGTGGAGATATAGACCCGTACCCGCAAGCCCGCCGCCTGAATCTCGGGGATCAGCTCCGAAAACTCCACCAGCGCCGCCGCAATACCACGCCCCGTGTTCTTCTGGCTAAAGCTCTCCGAGGCGGCGGTAAACAAGCTCACGGTCTGAACACAGCTTCGGTCCAGCCGCTCCCAGCCCTTGCGATTGGGAAGGAGCACATGGCGCTGAATGCCCGAAAGCTCCCGCACCCCCGCCAGTACCGCCTCGCTGTCGGCCATTGCGGGAACTAGCTTCGGGTGCACCAGCGCCCCGACCTCGATCTCCGTCAGCCCGGCATCCGCGAGGCGCTCGATCAGGGTGATCTTGGTGGCAGTGGGCAGAAGATGTGGCTCGTTTTGTAGCCCATCGCGCGGGCCCACCTCGACAACTCGGACAGCGTCCATGCCGCTATTCTACCCCGTTAACCCTCAATGAGGCGAAAGTCCCGCAGGCGCTGCAACGTCTCCGCCACGATCTCAATCAGCCGGATCAGCCGCTCGCGCTCTGTCACAATCCCGTAGGCATCGCACCAGAGCAATCCCGGCCCCAGCTCCAGCGTAAAGCGCTCCGCGAGCAGCGCCTCCCGAAAGCCGGGAAGCGCTAGGACACTCTCCGCAAACCCCGTATGGCTCGTCGCCAGCATCGTCCCCCGGTTCGTGCGCTCCAGATGGAAAAAGAACGCCTTGCGCAGAGCACACTCCGCGCTTACGCGAGTCATAGGGATTACGCTTGTCGGCTCTACTTCAACGCGCACTGTCCACGGAGGAATTGGGACTCTGATTTCTTCGTGTGTGAAGAAATCGCCCGAGAGATATTCTCCTGCGAAGTACTTTGCAACTTGAATCCAGTCATTATGAACAGGAGCATGAATTTCATTCAACCTGGAATACTACAGCTCCCTCGTAGTGCCGCGTTATACCTTGATCGTCATTGTCTTCGTATGAAAGTATCAATACATAAGAAGTACCATTTATTAATCCTGAAAATTCGATTTTGGATGGTGATATTGTTGGTGTTGTTTTGCTGATTTTATCTTCATGCTTTGATGTTATTTTTCCGTTTTTACCTGTTGAGACTGTTTGTGATATTTCTTTGAGTTCTCTTTTTATTGTCTTGTCAGTGATGTCTATTTTTTTTGTTTTATCGTTTTTATCTTCTATTTCTGCGATTAATTTGAATGTAAAGTTGGTTTTTCGTGCTAGTAATGCATTAAATCTTGGGTTTTTTGTTGATTTTGATCCATCCGTAACCCCTATATCGCCGTCTGTTACAGCTTCGATTACGATGTCTATCGGTAAATGAATACCTCCATGTGAATTCTTTGCGTTATTTTGGTTTATTTTGCCAATATTTTTCAGAAAAGCTGCATCAACCGATTTGTCAATAGTTGCTTGATTGGGCTGACATCCTGAAACGATTATGGCAGTTGCAATAATTGGTATAACTGTAATGAATGAGTGCCGCATAACAATTTTTACTTTCATAGTTCTTTCTCTCTCAACAAAAATCTCTGAATGCGTTCTTGAACTTCCAGAAGTGTTGCTGATTCTCCTTCAGAAAATAGTTCAGGAAAACGCTCGTCGAGTTGTTTTTTTACGATACTTTCGATCGTAGTATAACGACTCTCTTCGGGTACTGCAAGAGGTGTATTTTGCTTGCGACGAATGTCTTCAAATTTCCCGATACAGAACGCTAGAAGATCTATGCGGGAATCACTCTCATAGAGGATAAAAATGAGATAGATTAGATTTTTTATTATCCCTAGGCCCGATTCACCTTCAATTGCAATCCGTTGTTTGAGAGTTTGACAGAGTAGGTTTAATGCTTCCATAGAGCGCTGCTGATTGAACGCTATCACACCTAGATTATGAAGAGTCGATATTTCGATAAGTCTATCACCTAGTTCTCGACTGTAAACAAGACCTTCTGCAAACGTGGTTTCTGCCTCTGCCCATTGTCCAGCTCGCATCTGGACGGTTCCAAGGTTAAAAAGAATGCTTGCTAAGCGTTTGGAATTCGGGTGAAGCCTATAGTAAGCAAGGCTCTGCTCCAGATAGAGACGCGCTTTATCGTAGTCATGCTCATCACTGGCGAGCGTTCCGAGATTTCCCTGCATCACGGCTACTTCCGCAGCATTGCCTTCCTCTACAAATAGCGCCAGGGCCTGTTCCATATCCACTTTGGCTTCTGATAAACGATGCAGGTTCATTGCAAGAGCGCCACGTGAACGTAATGCATGTGCACGTAGCTGAGGGAGTGCGTCGGGAAATGCGGTGAGAAGCTCCGTTAGACGGTTATGGCCTTCGACGAGATACTCGCGGATGAGCCAGAACCAGAGGATAGACTTTGCGAGGCGCAGGGCAAGCTCGCCGTTTTCGGGTTGGGTCAGGGCAGCACGGAGGTTGGGGTGCTCCTCTTCCAGACGCTCCATCCACTCTTTCTGGTTGGGGCCACGCAGGTGCGGCTCAGCTTCTTCGGCGAGGGCGGCGAAGTGCTGTAGGTGGTGCAGGCGGAACGTGGGCAACTCGTTGGCTTCTTTGAGCTTCTCTAATCCGTACTCGCGGACGGTCTCTAAGATGCTGTAGCGTTCGTCGGCGGTGCTGTCACGCTGGATCAGGGACTTGCGCACGAGGCCAAAGAGGGCTTCGAGAACCGCATAGTCCTGTAGAAGGTCGTCGGAGCAGACGGCCTCAAGTGACTCCAGCGTAAAGCCGCCTGCAAAGACTGAGAGCCGCCTCCAGAGAATCTGCTCCTCCTTGGTGAGAAGGTTGTGGCTCCAATCGAGCGCACCACGCAGGGTCTGTTGGCGGGGGAGGGCGGTTCGGTTGGGAGGAATCGGGAACCCAAACCTATCCTTCAGCCGAATCTCAATCTGCTCCAACGAGAGCACACTCACACAGGCGGCGACAAGCTCTAGTGCTAGGGGAATGCCATCCAAGCGGCGGCAGATACGCGCCACACAGGCTACGTTGTTAGTCATCAGTCGAAAACGGGGAGATGCTGCTGTGGCACGCTCTACAAAGAGCTGGATCGCCTCGTAGCGCATCAAACGGCTGGGATGCACATTCTCTGGTGGCAGAGCCAGCCCCGGCAAGGGCCAGGCAACTTCCCCGGTAAGCCCCAGAGCCTCACGGCTCGTAGATAGAATGGTGACATAGGCACAGTGCACGAGAACCTCCTGTGCAAAGCGCGCCGCGGCACCGACTAAGTGCTCGCAGTTGTCCAGAATCAGTAGGGTCTTGCGCGGAGCAAGGTGAGAGAGCAGCGTCTCCATCAGATCCGATCCTGTGTCCTCCCGCACTCGGAGCGCTGCCGCGACCGCTCGCGCAAACAGGGCTTCGTCGGCCACGGGAGCCAGATCTACGAACCAGACCCCGCCGGGATAGCGCATCAATAGCTCATCGCCCACTTTGAG
>JANNDD010000776.1:0-1706 GCA_031387365.1 Armatimonas sp.
GCCGCTGAATCGTCGAACAGTCGCCACTCAGGCAGCACCTGCGCCACCCCCGACGATGGGGTTGGGACGTTCCAGGACACGGTGACCGCGACTGGCGAGCCATACGGTCGCACCGCGCCTTCGGATTCCTTTCTCAGATCGCACCTTCGGTCATGTCCGAGTTCTGTCTCGTCCGTCAGCCCGTTTTCGGCACTTCTGGTGTCCTCGTGGGCTACGAAATTCGCTATCGCTACCTTGACGATGGACAGCACGCGTTCCTGAAGAGCTTTCTGAGCGGCACGTTCGAGTTGGTTCGCGCCAATCAGCCGGCCTTCATCGCGTGCACGCGCTCGCAGCTGATCGAGAATGACTTTCAGGTGGTGGACCCCGCCTCCGTTGTGCTGCTGCTCAATGGCAAGGTGGATCTAAAGATCGCCGCCCTCATGACGGTCGGGGCGATGCTGGGCGGCTGGTTAGGTGTTGGGGGGGCACGAAAACTCGGCGCGAGCAATGTCCGCAAGCTCGTGATCCTGATTGGAATCGTGCTCTCAGTGCAGACACTGCTCCGCTACTGGGTTCTATAGCCGCACGACCTCGCCCGTTTCTGCGGATTTCAGCGCGGCGTCAATGACTTGCATCCCGGCGCGGGAGTCCGCGAGGGGAACGGCGATAGGCGCGTTGCCCGCCAGGTGCTCGGCGACATTCTCGTAGAAGCTGCGCCAGCGGCCAGGCAGTGTCGTGATCTTGCGTTCGCTCTTGCCATCGTGGAGGAGGCCGTAGTTTTCGAGTGGCTCCACGGCGCTGTCTATGTCTCCAGCGATCATGACTTTCTCCTGCGGATCTAGGCCATACTTCACAAAAGTAGCACGGCTGCCGTGCACGCGAAAGCGTGGTTTGGAGATCGCACTCATTCCCGAGAGATCTGCGACTCCCGTGGCTCCGTTGGCAAACGTAATGACAATCAGCGCCTCGGAGTCAATATCGCTGGCATCGTAGTCGCGGCGCAGGCGGCAGTACACACTCTCAGCGGGGGAGTTTTGTAGCGTGAGCAGCTGGTCCACCAGATGCGCCCCCAGATCGAAGAATCGCCCCCCGCCCATCGCAGCCGCGCCGCGCCAGCCGCCCCACGCCCCGAAGCCTTGCCAGGCCAGCTCCATCCAGCGCACACTGCCCAGCTCGCCGCTCTGCATGAGGTGCTTGACCGTTAAGTAGTCGCCGTCCCAGCGCCGGTTTTGAAAGACCGTGAGCAGCTTCTTGTTACGCTCAGCGGCGGCGAGCATCGTGTCGCACTCCGCCAGCGAGAGGCACATGATCTTGTCGGTCACCACGTGCTTGCCTGCATCGAGCGCCGCCACCGCCTGTGCGCAGTGCACCACCGACGGCGATGCCAGCACCACAAGATCCACAGCCGCGTCGGCCAGTGCGTCCTCCACGCTCTCGTAGGCGATGCAGCCCCGGTCGCGCACAATCCGCTCACGTGTCTGTGGGTCGCGCGAGGCGATCCCGTGGAGCTTCAGCCCCGGCGTCAGCCCGACTAAGTAGCTATGAAAACACCGTCCCGCAAAACCGTAGCCGATCACGGCAACATTGAAAGGTCCCATGCCGCCAGAATTCGCCCCACCGGGGGGAAAGTCCTGCCGGGGCGATATTTCAGTCCACAAACACAAACTCGCTGGTGTTGAAGAGAAGGCGACAGAGGTTTTCGAGGCCGTTTTTCTGGACATAGG
>JANNDD010000424.1:0-16377 GCA_031387365.1 Armatimonas sp.
GCGGGCGAGAGTGGCGATCTGACTTTGATTGATCAGACCCGCAAGACTGTCTGGAACCATAGGCAGGATGTCCCACTCCTTGCGATTGCCACCATCGGCCCCGAGCGCACGGTTTTTGCCACGGGCGGGCCCCAGGTCGAGGTCGGGGGAGTGGGTATGGTCGGCAGCGATGGGACGCTCCTCTGGTTCACCGAGCTGATCGGCACGCCCGTTGAGCTGTCTTTAGATGCTGAGGGCAAGAGTGTCGCGGTGCTGCTCGCACTGGATGCGACAAGTGGGCGGCTGGTTTTTCTGTCCGAAGAGGGCCTGCCCACCTGGGACATAGACTTCGAGGACGCGCGGCCCACGGGAATCTCCCTCTCACCGTCGGGGCGCTTTGTCGCTGTGAGCCTGCGCGATGGGACACTCACTGCCTACGAGCTGACTTTTGGGGAGCGGGTTGCTTCGCTCTCGGAAGAGGCCACTCTGGCGGAGGCGCGGGGGGCATGGGACAAGGGCAATGTGAGCGCTGCCGCCGAGGTGCTTCGGACACGTCTGGCTGCTGTGCCCTCGGATCTGCGCTCCTGTGCGCTTCTGGGTGAGGTACTCACTGAGCTGCGGCAGCGTGCACTCGCCGCCGCTCAGACCGCCGAGACCGTGGGAGACTTTTTCGGAGCAAGCTCCCATCTCACTCTTGCCGCACAAGAACTTCCGGCGGACGCGCAGCTTACGCAGGCGCACGGGGCACTTCGGCAGCGCTGGTACAGCACGAAACTTTCTGAAGCCCAGGTTGCTCTAACCGAGCGGAACAACGAAGCGGCGGAGGCGGCTTTCCTGGAAGCCATTCAAGCAGACCCTCTGGCAACCGCTGCCCGTGCGCTTCTTGCTGAGGCACGCTACGCGGCGGCGGAGAGTGCACTGGAGCGAGGGAGAGCTTTCTTGCACCGGGGCAATGCGCCCGAGGCACTTGTTGCCTTCACCGAAGCGCGTCAGAAGGGCGTCTCCGGGCCGGAGCTCAATGAGCTTTTACGTCAGGGGCGGGTTGTGGAGGCACTGTCACTGGGCAATGCACTCTATCAGGATCAGCAGTATGCTGCGGCACTGTTCCAGTATAAGAAAGCTCTACGTCTGGACCCGGAAAACGGCGAGGCGCAGCAGAAACTCAGGTATGCTCAGAACTTCCTTCAGGACACACAACTTTCAGATCGCTTCAGCCGTCTGGAGTAGCTTACTTTTTCTTGTCCCAAGCGCGGCACTTGCCCAGGCGCCCGAGGGCCGTCAGACCGCGCCGCTTGCTGCCAGTGGAAACAGCTACGAGCGCAAGCGCATTAAGCACACCGTACCACTGGAGACGCTCCAGGGCTGGGATCTGCTCTACGACACGCCTGAGGGGCGGGTCTACTTCGACTGGGACGATCAGTTTCTCTATCTTGCGGTGGAGTCTAAAGAACCCCAGGACATCCGTTTCGACCTCGATGCCAGTGGGGATGGCTGGTTTCGTGGTGCGGAGAACTTTAGCATTCGCCTCGTGACTTCCCCCGAGGGAGCTAAAGCGCTGATCCGCCGCTTTGACACCGTGCAGAACAAAGAGCACCCGGTCTGGGCGGAGGTCTTGCTACCTGAGGGAAGTGTCCAGGCGCGACAGTTCAAGACCGCGCAGGGCAGTGGCATGGTCGTGGCGGTGCCTTGCGCACTACTGGGGCCACAGCGCAAGCCGGGAACGGAGTTCGGGTTTCGTGCGCTATTGGGGGCTGCGGCGCTTGCCGAGCCCACTGCGGAGCTACCTCTGGTGCGCCTTCAGCTCACCGATGAGAGCGAGGCGATTCTGGGGACTCTGGCGGTTCGAATGAGCCTGCGCGATCGTAATCTTGTGACGGGGGGCCTGGTGCGGGGGACACTGGAGCTGAGTAACTCCGGGGAGAAACCGCTCTTTCTCAAGCAGATTTTCTTGCCCGATGGCACCACGATTACCAACCCGAAAGACCCGAGCCTGATCCTCAATCCCGGCGAGCGTCTACGGCGTGAGTTTCGCTTTGTGCTCGGGGAGGGGCCGGAGCCTGCCAGTATTGTCCTGCGGGCTGGGGCCGAGCGCGAAGAAGGAGGGAGCGCGGTTGCCCTCGGGAGTGTGGATCGCCAGGAGCCGTTCTTATTTGCGCTCGACCACGATGCCAAGCCCCTGGTGGCGCTGGCACCCGATGGCCCACAGCGGCGGCGCCTACTGGTCGCGACCATTACGGGAAGGCGCGACAGCAAGACCGTCGGGCAGGTGCGCCTGGCACTCCCGGCAGGCTGGACCGTCGAGGGAGAGGACAAGCGTACTTTCTCGGTTTCCTACCCCAACGAGCGCCGCAGTGTCAGCTTCAAGCTAATCGTCCCGCTAGGGGTACCGGCGGGGAGCTACCCTGTCGAGGCGCAGTGTGAGATCGGGGGGAAGACCTACCGTGCCAAGGTTGAGTTTTTGGTGAAGTGAGAGCGCTGGATGGCTTTCTCGATCTAATCTACCCCCCCCGCTGCCTGGTTTGCGAGAGCTGGGAGGAGCCGCTTTTGTGTTCCGAGTGCGTGGCGCAGTTCGCGCTCGTGCCGGAGCCGGTTTGCGTGGTCTGTGGGCACCCGAGCGAACCCGAGCGTGTCTGCCGCTTGTGCGACGCGGCAGCGGATCAGTGGGGGGGCTGGGCGTTTACGAGTGCGAGAGCGGCGGGGCGGCATGTGGGAGGCTTGCGCCACGGGCTGCACTTGCTGAAGTACCGTGGCAAAGAATCTCTCGCCGAGCCGCTGGGCGCGTGGCTTGCCCAGCGCTATCTGATGGAATTTTCCCCCAAGCCGTTATTTGATGCCGTGGTCGCGATGCCGCTCTCAGCCCGCAAGCGGCGTGTGCGTGGCTACAACCAGGCGGAGCTTCTTGCCCGGCCTCTCGCCGAGCAGCTCGCGCTCCCACTTTTACCCGCTGCGGCATTTGTGAGGGTGCGGGCGGAGCAGTCTCAGATGCGCTTGGGAGCCGACCAGCGCCTAGCGAACCTCTCCCCCGACGACTTCGCGGTTACGGATCCGAGTGGCATTGCAGGGAAGCGCTTGCTTCTTCTCGACGATGTGATGACAACCGGCGCGACGCTTCACTGTGCCGCTGCCGCACTGTGCAAAGCAGGGGCCGCGCAAGTGGATGCAGTGACACTCTCACGGGCTTTCTAGCACGGGTAAAATAGCGACATGGCTATCCATCTTTGTACCCACCCCCTTGCACTGCACTTGCTCACCGGCCTGCGTGCCGCCGAAACCGATCCCCAGCACTTTCGCCCCCTGGCCCGTCGCCTCACGACTCTACTCGCGTTAGAAGCGACCCGTGACTTACCGACCACAGCCGTCTCTCTCACCACTCCTCTGGAGCTGATGGAGGGCCAGGTGCTGGCGCAGGGGCTCGTGGTGATTCCGATTCTGCGGGCGGGGCTTGCGATGCTGGAGGCATTTCTGGAGCTTTTTCCCGATGTCTCCGTGGGCTATATTGGCCTGGAGCGGGATCACGCCACGGCGCTCGCGGCGAGCTACTACTGCAAACTTCCTCAGGTAACCGGGAAGACGACGCTGGTAGTGGACCCAATGCTGGCCACAGGCGGCTCTGCGAACCATGCGATTGCCCTGGTCAAAGAAGCGGGCGCAAAAGATGTCCGGTTAGTCTGTGTTGTCGCGGCTCCGGAGGGCGTCGCTGCGGTGAACGAAGCCCACCCCGACGTTCCTATCTACGCCGCCGCACTAGACCGAGAGCTCAACGATAAGAAATACATCTGCCCCGGTCTTGGCGACTTTGGTGACCGGCTCTACGGGACACTGTGACTGCCAATATCCAAGGGATTGTTACTTTCCGATACAAAAACGCGAGAAAATCCCACGGATAATCTCCTCGCGCGTTGTCTGCCCCGTCAGCTCGCCGAGCGCCGCCAGCGCTCCGTGCGTGTCCACCGCGATCAGCTCGGCGGGGAGCCCGAGAGCGAGCGTGCTCTGTGCCTCCGTGACAAACGCGGCGACGCGGCGGAGAGCATCTTCGTGGCGGGCACGGGTGATGAGCGGCGCATCCGAAGCGGGAAGCGATGTGCCGATCACCGCCTCGGCGAGGGCCGCAAGCCCAAAGCCCGTTTTCGCCGAGACTGCAACCGCGGGGGAGGGGGCAAAGCGCATCAAATCGGGCACTGCAAGATCGGACTTGTTCACGGCGACGATGGTATTGCGCGGGAGGTCTGTCAGAGGCATCGGGCACGTGGCATCCACGACCAGGATCACCACATCGGCAGTGGCAGCCGCCTCTCGTGCGCGGGCAACCCCGATCTTCTCGATGGGATCGTCGGTTTCGCGCAGGCCCGCAGTGTCCAGAACGCGCACGGGGATGCCCGCGAGCACAAGCTCCTCGGCGAGAATGTCGCGTGTCGTGCCCGGAATATCTGTCACAATGGCGCGCTCCGCTCCGGCTAGGGCATTGAGTAGCGATGACTTTCCGACGTTTGGTGCGCCCGTCAGCGCGACGGTGAGCCCCTCGGTGAGCTTGCGACCGTAGTGCGCTCCCGCCAGAAGTCTCTCCAATCGGGCAGCGACACGGCTGAGTGGCACCTCGACTGTCTCCGGCACGAGCTCGCCCACATCCTCAGGGAAATCTATCGTCGCCTCCAGCCGTGCCAGCGCCTCTTGTAAGTCCAAAGCGATCACAGTGGCTTCGTCCGAGAGGCTGCCCGCAAGCTGACGACGTGCCGCCCGCTGCGCTGCGACCGAGCGGGCGGAGATAAGATCGGCTAGTGCTTCGGCCTGGGCAAGGTCCAGCTTGCCATTGTGAAATGCGCGCTCGGAGAACTCCCCTGGCCGCGCCAGTCGTGCCCCGGCGGCCAGAAAAGCTGCGAGCACCTGCGCGAGTGTGACTGCCCCGCCGTGGCCCTGAAACTCCACCACATCCTCACCCGTGAACGAGTGGGGAGCAGGGAACTTGACAAGCAGGCCATCGTCGAGCGCTTCGGCAGAATCAAGTGCAAAAACCGTGGCGCGGCGCAAAACTCTAGGGAGCTGGCTTGCCAGTGGGCGGCGAACCGTGCGCTCGGCAACCAAAAAAGCGTCCGGGCCGGAGAGTCGGATCACCCCAATTCCCGCGGCCCCGGATGCCGTCGCTAGAGCCGCAATGGTCTCTCCCTTGTTATCGGGGGAGAGGGCGAGGAACGAGCCAGAGGGGGCTGTACTCATCGGGGGGGATTGGCGAAGGGGCGCTGGCCGGGGATCTCTAAGGGAGCCACTTCGGAGTTCATGTCTTGCGACTGCGCAGCCCCGCGTCCCCCGAAACCGGGAATCATCCGTGTGGCGTTCATAAGAACGGGTGCCAGCGAGACCATCACCAGAATCCCATTGAGCACGGTTCCGAGCAGCCCAAAGAGGATATTCCACCAGCCGATCTGAGTCTTGCGCTTGTCGTCGAGCATCAGAAACACCAGCCCGACCGGAATCGAGATAATTGGGAAGAAAATACCCATGGCCACCGACGACCAAAATGCGGCTGGCGATTCAGTAGAAGGCAGGGCATAGATGGGGCGCGCAGCGGGCACAGCCGCCGCTCCACCCGGCGTGGGTTGCGGATGAAGCTGAGGCGCAGGGAGGGCCGCGGAGGCGACCAGTGCCCGGCCACACTTCCAGCACGCGGCCTGAGTGGCAAAGTTATTGGAGCCGCACGCGGCACAGACAACACGCTCGTTGGACATCGTGCTTACCTACTGTGGCAAGGTCGGCTCGGGTTTGACCAAGCCAGGGCCATGAGAGGTTTGTTCAAAAGGGTTAAATCCACTGCTCTGGAACGTGATCGCCGCCACGGCTCCCAGTGCAAGGACAACCACCCCGATCAAAATGACCCGTCGCCCCATGAGCGCCGAGGAGAGCTTGGGAGTGATTACCTCAGTGGTCGTGGCGACGCTGGTGGAGTTGAACTTCCGCAGGTTGAGCCCGGAGGATTCGCTCCCCGGAGAATTACGTGATTCTGCCATAGTGTCCTCGTTGTACCATGCCGAGAATAAAGAATCTTGAAACTTTGTGGATTGCAACCGATTCTAACGGCGTACAGGTTGTATACGGAAAAATTGGACATCTTGTGACTGAGCGAGAAAAAAATGATACCCGAGGAAATCACGAACGAAAGCTGGGATGACGAGGCCTTTGCTGCTCTACTGAAGAGGGCATCGTCCGCGCCTGATACCGCCCCCCTGCCTCCCGGACTTTCACAGAAAATTGCGGCGGCAACCTATGCCCGCCCGACACTCTGGGATAAGCTGGCGCTTGTTTTGCGCCCGGCTCCCGCACGCTTTGCCCTCGGGGGCGCTCTGACAGCGGCAGCGCTCTGCGTGGTTATCGTGCCCCGTCTTTCCAAGACAGAGATTTCCTCTCCGCCTAAGACTATCTCGACCCCCCCATCAGATCGAGTTGCGCCGCCGAAGGTAGCGATCAATGATGGAAACAATATAGTGGCTCCGACGCCTGCTCCCCCCGCTTTGGTACCCGCACCAGTGAAGCCTCCCCGTCTGGAAAAATTCTCCGCGCCGAAGCCGACGCCTGCGCCCGCACTGGCTGTCTCATACGTGCCACCTATCGTGCCGCCGACACCGGTTCCTCCGGCGGTGAGAATTGCACCAAAAGAGAGTACCCTGGAGGATCACGGCAATATTACCGTGGCACGCCCCGCATCCGTGGCGGATGCGCACACCTCCACCGTGGTTCCTGAGCCTGCTGCTCGGCTGGGAGGGGCATCGGCCACGGCCACGGCACGTTCTAGCACTAAGAACGATCCGGAGGCTCTTCCAACTCCTGCCCCAAGCATCGCACAACCGATAGTGGTCGCCACACGCCAGCCGGGAGAAAATTCAGGGATTCTGGACGACACGGGCAATCTGCAAACGCGTACGAAAAGTGTCAAGATAAACCTTGGGCTTTCGGATCGGGAGCGCGCCAGCATGACCAAGTCAACTCAGATTGACTCCCTCACCGCGCGTAACTCCGAGTCCTCTCCTACGGGCGCAGGGCTTGGATTTGGCTTGCCGATTCAGTAGAGAGTGATACAATTGGGGCGGCGCATGGCAGACTGCCATAGCGCTTCCTGGAGGAGACAATGGGACGGACAGCCCTTCGTTGCACCTGTGGGCAACGTATCGGAGAGAGGGAAGTTCTACGTGCGGGGTACTACCCCCGACCCTTTGGCCCGAGCTATGTCCTCGTGCGCTACCGCTGTTCCCGCTGCCGACGACGCGGTGAGCAGTTTCTGCGCCAGGAAGAGTGGGATCAGGGCATTCTCTCTGATGCAACTCTGGAGCTTGATCTGCCTTCCCAGCAGAGCTTTGCGACACAAGGCCCTATCACTATGCGCGAGCAAGCCGCCTTCCATGGCCAGCTCGACGCCCAGGGGCTAAGTGAGCTGATCGCGGAGTTCGATCACCAGGCTGAGGAATAAACTCTAGCCGCCGATCTGAGACATCGTTCGTAAGCTGCCGCCCCGTGCCAGTCGCCCCTCAAAATCACTCTGGATTGGCTTGTGCGCCAGTGCCGCCGCCGCATGCCCCAGAATCTCTTGAGCGGAGCAGCTTGCCCGAAGCGGCCCCATTAAGTCGTACTCGTAGTTATCGGCGAGGCAGGGAACCAGCTTTCCATTAGCGGTGAGCCGCAGCCGATTACAGCCCTCGCAGAACCTATGGCTGATCGGGTTAATCACTCCAATCGTTCCTAGCGCCCCCGGAATCTTGAAGTTACGGCTCGTACTCTCCGGGGCATCGTCGAGCGTCTCTAAGTCCGGCCAGAGCGCTTTAAGCTGTGCGACGGCGTCTTCGTTCTTCATGTAGTGCGCTCGCCACTGGGTGTTGCTCACTTGACCTATCGGCATGTACTCCAAGAAGCGCACCGAGAGCGGACGGTCTTTGGTGAGCTGCCCAAATGCCCCGATCTCATCGTCGTTGATGCCACGCATGAGCACACAGTTGAGCTTGATGGGGGCAAAACCGACTGCCAGTGCCGTCTCCAGCCCTTCCCACGCACGCTCGAACTCCGCGCGCCGTGCGAGCTTGATAAAGCGCTCGGGCTGAAGCGTGTCCATAGAGAGATTGAGCCGCCGCACGCCCGCGTCCCAGAGCGCCTGAGCATCGCGCGCCAGGAGAATCCCGTTCGTGGTAAGTGTCACTTCGCGAATTCCAGGAATTGCCACGAGGCGTGCTGCCAGCTCGGGGACATTCTTGCGCACCAGAGGCTCTCCGCCCGTGAGGCGCACTTTTTTAAGCCCGACGCTCGCTAATGCCCGTACCACGCGCTCAATCTCCTCGAAGCTCAGGACATTATCGAGGTTTTCGAAGGGGACACCCTCCTCGGGCATGCAGTAGACACAGCGTAGATTACAGCGATCTGTTAGGGAGATACGCAGATACTCAATACGACGGCCAAAAGAGTCTGAAAGTGCAAGCGGGAGTGGGGTCATTCAGGATAAATTATACCGTACCTCGAATACGGAGTGTGGAATAAATAGTTATGACCGAGCCTCTACGACCTCTGTTTCACTTTACGGCACCGCGCGGCTGGCTAAACGATCCCAATGGGCTGATTTTTCATCAGGGCTTCTGGCACCTGTTCTATCAGCACAACCCAAAGGGCACAGACTGGGGCAACATGACCTGGGGGCACGCTCGTAGCACAGACTTGCTACACTGGGAGCATCTGCCACTTGCGCTGGAGCCCTACGGCAAGGGGACGATCTTCTCAGGATCCGCGGTTCTGGACGAGCGAGGGGCTGCAGGCTGTGGGAAGAGAGCACTGCTACTTTTCTATACATTTGCCGGAAAGCCTTTTGACCAACGGATGGCATTCTCCAACGATGCGGGGCAAACTTTTCAACAGCTCGCATGGAACCCCGTTCTTCCAAATATCGAGGGGGATAATCGGGATCCACGTGTCTTCTGGCATGCAGGCGCAGCGCACTGGTGCATGGCACTTTATGTGCGCCGAGGCACAAGCGATGGTATCGAGTTCTACACAGCGCCTCGCCTGACTGCTTGGAGCTTCTCGAGTCGCATCGAGGGGTTCTATGAGTGTCCGGAGTGCTTCGAGCTGGAGGGGAGCTGGGTTCTCTTTGGAGCGGACGGCGAGTACGTACTGGGGCAGTTCGATGGAATGGCCTTTCATCCTGAGGGGGAACGCCTAAAGCTGGACTACGGGATGAACTTCTATGCCGCACAGACCTGGAGCCACGTACCAGAGAATCGTCGCGTGCTCATCGCCTGGATGCGTGGTGGGAGCTATCCCGGGATGCCCTTCAACCAGCAGCTTAGCTTTCCGACGGACTTAACACTTCGTGAGATCGGTGGGCAAAAACGCCTCTGTCGGCAGCCGATTCCAGAGATATCTTTGCTCTGGCGGGAGAGCTGGCAGGTGACGGAGACAGCGCTGGTACCTGGCTGTGGCCTGACAGGGCTCTGGGAAGGGGAGGCATTCGATGTGGAGGCCACGCTGATTTTGGAGCCTGGAGCGCAGCTTGTGCTGACAGTCCGGGGGAGCACGATCCACTACGATGCCGCGCGGGAGCAGCTCTCCTGTTTCGGTCGGACTGCGAGCATGCCCCTGCCAGAGGACAAGCACTTAAAGCTGCGGGTTTTGTGCGATCGCACGAGTATCGAAGTCTTTGGCGGCGAAGGCGAAATTGCTTTTTCAAACTGCTTCCTGCCAGATACCGCTCACCGTACCGTTGCACTTGCCGCCTCCGATGGTGGTGTGTATGTCAACACTCTCTCCGTCCGGCTGATCCGCGCTTGATAGCCTCTCAATATTTCTTCTTTTAAAAAAACTTCCAACCATTTGCGCCGGTTTTGCTATTCAATGGTGAGAGCATGACTGAGCGTGACGACAACCGACAACGGTACGGACGTGGCTGCGGGAGACTGCACTCGCTCCGCTCTCGGATGCACAGTGCGAGGCTGATGTGGCACTGGGCGAGCCTGAGGGTATACTTCAGCCCTGGGTCTATGATGCGGTGCAGAAGCTGCGTCGAACGGCAACACTTGCCGAGCCCAGCAGTAACCTGTCACGACAGCCGCACAGCTGGCACTATTATGCACCTGCTATCGCGGTTGCGACAATTATTACGCTTATTTTCATTTTAGTACGCAACAATATCGGTACTATGGGTTCTAATTCCCCTGAAGGAGGGCCGCAGAATATGGCAGATTTATTGAAATGGCAGTGGGTGGTGTTTTTAGTACCGCTTGCACTGGCGGTGCTCCTTGCTCTTGCGACAGCAGTGAGTGTAGGGGGAGATCACGGTGAGAGTGAGGGGGGTCACGACCATGATCTGGATGGTGATCAGGATCACGATGCCGCCGATCACGAAGCAGAGGCAGGGGGGCATAGCTCCCCCCTGAGCGTGCTTGGCGTGGGGCAGGCACCGCTCTCGGTGATTCTCATCTGCCTCTTGGTCTACTGGGCAGTGATTGGGAGCCTGGGCAACTTGGCTCTCGGAGTGCACAGTATCGGGCTCACTATCGGGCTGGCCTTGGTCGGTAGCCTCCTCGCGACATCGGGGACGGCACGACTGGTGGGGCGCTTCCTGCCCACGAGCCAGAGTTTTTCGGTGAAGCGACACGAGCTGATTGGACGTGAGGGCACTGCGATCCATCCCATTACGGAAAGCAGTGGCACTGTGCGCCTCTACGACTCGCTGGGCACACTGAGGCAGCTAGATAGCCGGACGATGCCTGGAGGGGCAGTGATCCCGCAGGATACAAAAGTAATCGTTATTGACTATGACCGTGCGCGACAGGTGTTCACGGTACAAAAATGGGATGACCTGGTTCGAATAAAGGAGGATTGATATGGGAGAGACCAAAGAAAACTCGGGTTTAGGATTGATGATGATGGTAGGCATATTGGCCGGACTCGCGCTGATGATCGGGCCATGGCTGGTGCCGAGCTTTGAGCCGCCCGCTCGGATTGGAGCCGCGCTCTTTGGAACCGTGGTGTTCCTCATCAGTACGATTATAGCGGGGATCGCCAAGCTCTACGTCCGCACCCGACCCGACGAGGCCTTTGTTCGGACGGGAATGGGGGGGCAGAAGGTGATGATTGATGGCGGAACAACGGTTTTTCCGGTCTTCCATCAGATCAAGCGCATCCCGCTGCGCACGCTGAAGCTTGAAGTGGAGCGCAAAGGCACCGAGGCGCTGATCACGTCTGACTTTCTGCGAGTAGATATACGTGCCGCGTTCTTTGTGCGGGTTGCCAAGGATGTGGAGTCTATCCAGACAGCAGCGAGCACGCTCCCCGATGCTTTTGTCGGCACCCATGCCATCCAGGACCTGGTGCAGGAGAAGCTCGTCTCCGCGCTGCGCACTGTCGCGGCCCAGCAGACCCTCAATGATCTGAACACGCGCCGCAATGAGTTCGCCGCCAAAGTTCAGGAGATGGTGACTCACGACTTGGCGGCCAATGGCCTGACTCTGGAGTCGGTGACGATCTCCAACCTAGATCAAGCGCCCTTAGACTCGCTGCGCCCTGACCAGAATGTGTTTGATGCCCAAGGCGCACGCACGATCTCCCAGATGGTCTCCGAGGAGAGCGTGCGGCGCAACGAGATTGAGCGCACGGCGCAGCGTCAGAAAAAAGAACAGGATGTCTCTGCGGCCAAGTACATCGCCGAGCGCGAGGTTGAGGAGGCAAACGCCCGGGCAGAAGCCGATAAGAACAAGCAAATCGCTATGGCATCTTCTCAGCGCTCTGCCGCGGAAGCCATCGCGCAGGCCGACTCCGAGCGCAAGATCGCGGAGTCTAAGGCACGCCAGTCCGCTGAGTCCACCGAGGCGGATGAGCACCGCAAGTCCGAGGTCGCCAAGGCCGCGTCTTCACAGGCGATCCAAGTAGCCGAGGTCGAGAAGACCAAAGCTATCGAGCTCGCCAATCAAGAGCGCGAAAAAGTCTCCCAGATCGCTGCCGTGGAGCGCGAGAAAGAAGTCACGGTTCGGGAGCAGGAGCGCGGGGCAGCAATCGCCAACGCCGAGCAGGCCCGTGCCAAGGCGGAGACAGAGAAACTCAACGCGGAGAATGCCCGTGAGACGGCGGCGCAGGAAGTTCAGACAACGCGCGTCGTGGCCGAGGCCGAGCGCCGCAAGCGCCAGGAGATCATTCAGATCGAGACCGATGCCGAGCGGCTCAAGCTAGAGCGTGCCGCTCAGTCCGATGCCGATGCCTACTCGATCGCGAAAAATGCCGATGCAGAGCAGCAGGCGGCTGCGAAGATGGCCGAGGCGATGATCCTGAAGGCCCGCGCGGAGAAGCAAGCCAAGGAGCTGAGCGCCGAAGGAGATCAGGCGCTCCAGATGGTGCCCATTGCGGTGGAGCGGGAGCGCGTGACCATCGAGCGCCAGCGCGTCGAGGTGATGCAGGCGGAGCTTGAAGCCAAGTCCGCCCATGCGAGTGTCTCAGTGCAGCTGGAGATTGCCAAGGCGATGATCGAGGCGGACAGAGACGCGAAGATCGCCGCCGCTCAGGCGATGGGCCAGGCATTCGCCAACGCGAACATGACGATCTGGGGCGACCCGGAGTCGGTGAAGCGAATGAGCGAGTCGTTTCTCAAGGGCCAGCAGTTCGGCGCTCTGGTAGACGGCGCATCCACCAACCTGCCGGACTCCGTGCGCGGCCTGATGGAGTCGGCGATGGGGCGCTTGGGTGCGATGGCGATGCCAACAAAAGAGGCAGAAGCTCCCGTGAACACAAAAGCTCCCGTGAACGAGGAAGCGCCTGTGGGAGAGTAGCCTTTTCTGGCCATCTCCCGCTCGCTTAGGCTCGCAGCCCTCTTCCCCCGTTTGCTCCTTCGTCGCGGGAAGAGGGCCCATTTTTGTGATGCCTCTCTTCCCGTGAGCTTGCGAACAAGAGGGGAAGAGAGGTGGGTGAGCCGTGCGAACCCGGAGAGATGGCACTACGCCGCGGCGGGTTTGCTCTCGGTCTTTGCCGCAGGCGCGGCTTCGGTCTTAGTTTCTGACTTCGTCTCCGTTTTCGGTTCTGAGGCTGTTTCGGTCTTGGACTCGGTTTTGGTTTCGGTAGCCGCTGTCTCCGCTGTCGCCTCAGCAGGCTTGCTCTCTGTTTCTGTCTCTTTGGGCTTGGGCTTGCCGGTCTCTTTTTTAGAGTCGTTGATGTAGAAGCCGTCGCCCTTGAAAGAGATCCCAACGGGGTAAATAATCTTCTTGACGGGGCCGTTGCACTCCTCGCACTCGGTGATGCGTGGGTCACTCATTTTCTGAACGCGCTCAAACTCGTGGCTGCACAGGGTGCAGCGGTAACCATACGTAGGCATAGGGTAAGATTTTATCACGAACACCCTTCCCAGCACCGAGCTGGTCAAACCCCATAGGACGAGGAGGCGGCACGAGATTTCCGGCAAAAAGAAAATTTTCAAAAACCTTAACTATTTATGCCCCTCATGTAGTTTAATTAAGTATTGAGGGCTTCTCCAAAAGCTTTCTAACAGAAGGATGGGTTTCTTATGCTAAACAAATCTAAACTGATTCTCGGGATCGCTCTCCTGAGTGGTCTCGCTCTTATGACTCGTTCTGCCCAAGCGGCAGGTCCCGGTGATGTCTTTGTAGCACCTATCTCGGGCGCTTTCGAAGTGCCTGCAAATGCAAGTACAGCCCTAGGGACCGCCGTCCTTACGGTTGTGAATGTGGATGACTTTCAGCTGGTGGTCAACTTCACCTCGGTTTTTTCGGCGAATGTCACGGCGGCCCATATCCATTTAGCCCCCCCCGGAGTGAATGGTGGGGTTGTGGTTAACCTAGCAACGGCTGCCTTTGTAGGCGCTCGGACGATCACAGGAACGACAAATCCCTCGATTAGTGGCACCTACACCGGGCAGGCCGCCTTTATCACCGCACTAGGAACCGGGACGCACTACATCAACTTCCATAATGCGCCCTTTCCGGGTGGGGAGGCACGTGGAAACTTTGCGGCAGCACCTGAGCCGGGGACGGTTGCGCTGGGAGTGCTCGGACTGGGAGCACTGGCGATCGCGCGACGGCGTCGCGGTCAGTAAAACGTAGCTCTGTCGCTAACGGTGAGCTCTTAGCGAAGAAATCGCTCCGTGATGGGAAGCCCCCATCACGGAGCGATTTCTTTTTGGGCAATTTAGCGCGCTTAAAAACGGTAAAATAGCCTATGGCACGACCTTCTCTACAAAACCCTACCGTGCGGATGTTGACCTTTGGCACACTCTTAGCCGCAGCGAGTCTTTTTGAGGTGATTACAGGCGCACAGCCTGGAACCACTGCCCTCGCAATGGCAGGCGCAGCAACAATGAAGTTGGCAGGAAGCGTCAGTGGGGAGACGTTTGGAGGAGATTTTTCCGAGAAGCTGGCGCGGCGGCTGACGGGGCATGAGGAGCTGCTACGCAATCATGATCTGACGGACGCAGTGGGCCAGGCACTTTCAAAGGCTTTGTTGCAGGCACTTGATACACTCGATCCTCCGATGACGGCGACCAGTGCGGAGGGAGTTCGAAAGCTTGCGGGGGTGGTTGAGGAACGCTGGAAGGCACTTGTGTTCCAGACAGAGCTGTCACCCGACGGATTGCGGGAAATGGCACTGCCCACCCTCTTTGCGGTGGTACCAGAGAAGGCAGGGGCAGTTGAGGCACTTGATACGCCGACGTGGATGACGTTGCTGGATCACCTGAAGCGGGAGATGCCCGACGCGACGTTTGCCTCTTTTCTCATCAATGATGCAGAGCAGGAGCGGCTGGCGGCACTGCTGCCCGCACTCTTCCCACGTGCGCTCCGTAAGGTGATTAAGCACGATGCGGAGGGAAACGGGAAGGCACACACGGGCTTGACTCTGCTGATGCTGGGGGAGCTGGTGGCCTTTGCACGGGAACAAAAGGCCACGGCAGGGGGGCAGGTTGCCGCATTTGAGACGCGCTGCTTGCAGTGGGGCGAGGCGTTTGCCCAGAAGCTAGATACCGAAAGCCGGGAGCGGTACAGGGAAATTCTGGCAGAGATCGGGGTTTCGCTGGAGGGGTTCAAGGCGCATGTAGACACCCAGCTCGCCGCTCTACCCAAGGCTGTGGCGAAGGAGCTTCGTACCGATCCTCGGCTGTGGGCTAGTGGGGGGCGCATTAGCCAGGTGATGGGGCGCAATGGGTTGTTTACGGGGCGCAAGAAAGAGCTTGCTCAGCTTCATACCACGCTCAAGGCCCACCGCAAGGGGCATTTGTTTGGAATGGGTGGGATGGGAAAGACCCAGACGGCGCTGGAGTATGCCCATGCGTTTGGTGATGCCTACCCTCAGGGCGTGCTCTGGGCACGTGCGGAGAACACGTCGGTGCTGGAAGAGGACTACCGGCTCTTTGCGGCGCTTTTGCGCTTGCCTCAGGCCAGCACGCCTCAGATTGCGGTGGTTTGGAAAGCCGTGCGGCAGGAGCTTAGTGCCCACGGAGGGTACTTGCTGGTGCTGGATAATGTCGAGGATCTAGGCACCGTGGCTCCGTATTTTCCCAGTGGCGGCACGGGCCATGTCCTAGTCACCACGCGTATCTCGCAGATCGTTCCTAGAGAAACCGGTGTGCATCTGGAACGGCTTGACGATGAGGCGGGGGCGGACTTGCTCCTTTTGCGTGCCGGGAAAGAGCGCAACAGTGCCACCGAGCGCCCCGCTGCCCTAGAGTTCTCCGCCACGGTCGCCGGGTTGCCCCTTGCACTCGATCAAGCGGGGGCTTATCTTGCCGCGAGTAAGGGAACGGTTGCCAGCTACCAGGTGCTCTACCAGCAGAGTGGGGAGAAACTACGGCGAAAGCGCGGCGAGCAGGCACACATTCTCCATGAGTCCGTGGCGACGACCTACGAGGTAGCTGTGCGAAAGCTCGCGGAGGTCTGGCCGGAGGATAGCGAGGACGAAGAAACCGCCGCTGTTGCCCGTACTGCCGCTGTGGAGTTCCTGCGCTTGTGTGCGTTTCTCGCGCCTGAGGACATTCCCGATGTCATTCTTAAACAGGCTGGGCCACGCCTCACCAAGCCACTCCAAAAGTGCGCCGCTGATGCACTGGTGTACGATGCCACGATCATGCGGGTGCTCAAATTCTCCTTGATGACCAGCCGCACCGACCCTACGTATGTCTATGGCACCCAGTTGTTCTCTCTGCACCGCACGGTGCAGGAAGTGATTCAGAACACGCTGAGTGAGGAAGAGAAAAACGAGTACCAGCACCTTGCCATCACCGCTGTTGCTCAAGCCAGTCCAACCGACTGGAGCACTCGCTGGGATCACTATCGCCATCTTGCTGCTCATGCACAGCATATCGTTACATTTGTGACAGAAAAAAGTGTCGAGACAGAAAACGCAGGCTTATTTTGTAGCCAACTAGGCTTTCACAAATTTCGC
>JANNDD010000801.1:0-6011 GCA_031387365.1 Armatimonas sp.
GATACTGCTGGGAGTCTTTAGCCTGTGTGGAAGCATCATAGCGATCCTGCTACCACCTAGCCTGCGTCGTCGCAACGACGCTGAGCCTGTTTCTTCCGCTGTCACGGAAGTGTCACGCTAGCTGCTTATACTGCTGTTCACGACGGGGAATTTTACCCGCACAAAAGGACAGCGAAATGACGACAACTCTACTCTCGCGGCGGGCGGTGCTGCTTGCCGTGGGAAGCGGTGCCACTGGCTATCTTCTGACAGGCTGTGGGGGCGGCGGCGGTAGCAGTGGGGGAGGCGGCCTCAACAACTTCACGGTATACCCCAGCCGCGCCGCGCCGGGGGCGGTTGTCCAGCTTACGGGGCTCTCCCTTACGGAAAACGACGGTGCAAGCGTCTTATTTGGGGACGTTCCCGCGATTATCCACTCCTGGGATGAGGCGGGAGGGATGCGGGTTCTGGTGCCTCCCTTTCTTCCGGCAGGGGGCACTACCCACACTCCCCCCGCCGAGCCCGTTGCTGTTACCGTTCAGCTCGGTACGGGCACACCGAAACCCGCACAAAACGCCTTCACGGTCGAGGCACTCGTCGCGGCTCCCGGAACCACCGACACGATCATTGCGGAGTTTGCGGCCTTTGGTGGCTTCTTTCAGGACTTCCTGAGCAAGGGCATCCTGCCTCTCTTCGCCGACAATCCCGTACTGGATAGCGCCGCCCTCATTCAAGGCGCGGCCTTTATGGCGTTCTATCAGGATGCGCTGATCGGCCCCGATAACCCTAATTCCCTTCAGGCCTTGATGAACGGCACCTCCACAGTTGCCCCTGGTCAAAAGCTACCCAAAGAGCTCATTGACGCGCTCCTCGCCCAGGGACCCGTGCTCTCTGGTATGTCGGATTTAGCTCAGGTTTTGCATGATGCCATCGCCGAGATTGCCCCCGAGGCACTGGTGACGCGTGGACGAGGCCGCGATCTTCGGTCGAGCTTTCGGTCACTGGGCATTGACTGGACGAAGGTTAGCGAAGCAAAACGAATCGTTCTCACGCTACAGGTGCAGAAGTTGCTCCAGGCAGTCACCAACTCACCGGGCGCAAACTTAGTCAATATCATCTACACTGCTGGGATGATCATTGTGCAGGCTATGGCAATCGCAGTGCAGCCAGAGCTATTGCCAATGATCTTCCTCGCAGATGTCATTATCGGCCTCGGAGGTAAGGTAATCTCGGTGATATCAAGTGTGATGCCGGGGCTGATCTCGGATTTCTATGTTGTGGTGAAAGGGGTCAACCGGCACAACAACGACCCGGCGGTCGACATCCCCGTCAATACGCCGACATCGCTGAACGTCTTTGTCGTCACACAGTCCACCGGCGGTGTTAACTTCACTTTAGCGGGCATGGGCGAGCTGGTTCTCTCGGTGCTTGAGGTGAAGGTTCCTCGGCTCAAGGCCTACATCGCGAGGCTCAAAGTCGAGGGAAACCCCCTCTACGATCTCTTTACGGCTAGGATGATCTCGATCACAGACTCCCTCTGGAACATGGCGGCGGGTGTCTCGCCTCCAGGTGAGTGGATGGGGACCAAATCCATGAATTTCCCGTTTTTTAAGTACCCGCCGACCAACGTAAATCACTCCGATGTGGTTGATATTCAGATTCTCTCCCCCAATCTCCTCGCACGAGGGGTGAATGGAGATAAGTCGCTGTATCTGAAAGGTATCCATGGCGGTACCAACGCTGGCTACCGGGCCTACATGACGACCCGGTCTCTCGCCTCGTTGCTCCCCTCGCTTGCCGATCTTGTGGCCTCACAAAACGACCGCACGGGGGCGAAGGCGTCGGTGAAGGGGACCGTCAGCATCCAGAGTGCGTCGCTTGATGTCGGGGTTAACTAGGAAAGAGTAGAGAAAATGAAATTCCAACAAGTGAGCGGTCTACTTGCCGCCCTCTTTGCACTCGCTCTGTCAGGCTGTGGCGCAGGCAAAACTGCCTTAACTCCCGCCGCCCAGACCACACGCCGTGCCGCCCTTCAGATTAAAATTAAATGGCCCGACGCTAACTCGCGAGCGATTCCCTCAAAAGCGCAGAGTATCTTAATCACCGTGAGTGCGGGCACCACACGCATCAAAGACGTGATCGTTGCTCGGCCCGTGGGAAGTGCGCTCACGAACACACGTATTGAGGAGGTGCCGGTTGGGACGCTGCATGTCGCGGCCACGGCCTTTCCCGAGGCCAACGCGACCGGGACGGCGCAGGCGACGGGCGCTCAGGACGTGGCAGTCACCGTGGGCGTGACGGGAAGTGTCAGTGTGACGCTGGGCACGACGATTACTCAGGTCAGGGTGACGCGCAAGAACGGGCAGCGTGCGGTGAGCCTCACCCGTGGGGAAGACCCGCCTCTGACCGTGACGCTCTCACCGGGGGCGAGCGACTCGCTGACGGCCACGGCGCTGGATGCAGACAACAACCTGGTGCTCACCGATTCGAAGCGCTGGAGCTGGACGAGCACCTCCAGCACGGTCTGTGCGATCACACCAACGGAAGATGCCGCGAGTGTCACAGCGGGTTCCGTGGGACTGACGACGCTACACATAACAGAGACGGAGAGCGGGAAGCAGGCGACGGTCAATGTCCGAGTGGTGGGCACGCTTGGCTGGTCGCAGGCCATGGGCGATGCCCAGAACAGCTCCAGTAGTGCTGCGCCTGCTGTCAGCGGCACGCTAGCCGGAATGTTCCCGCTTCCCGCAGAGGTCGGGGGGCAGTTCGATAACTACCTCTATCTCACCAGGGTTCGCACGATCGTCGAAGGCCCGACAGGAACCCTTGCCTTTCTCGGGGATAACAACTGGATTCCCAATTTTGGGGTCTATCAGTTCACCCCCAGTGGTGGTAAGGTGGGATTTTCGGGTGACTATGGTGCTCGCTCTCCCACCTACGGCGCAGACGGCGGCTTCTACACCGTTGATTCAGGCTACGATGGCAATGCCAACATCCGCGCAAAGGGCAGTCACTCCTGGACATACACCGTCCCAGGGTATGATAACTCGCCACCAACCCTTACCTCCGATGGAGCGTTCTATATCGTGTTTGATGGTGTGCTCCATGCCCTTGATGCCGCGTCGGGTTCGAAGCGCTGGCAGACTACGGTTAGCACCGGATTTTATAAAGCCAGTAAGAAACCAGCAGTTGGGCTGGATGGGACGGTCTACGTCGTCACGGATGCGGGGATTGCGGCGCTGAACCCCACCGATGGCACCCAGAAATGGGAGACAGCGTTTGGAGTGAGGGCCACAGGTGTCTTCGCGACCTATGTCGGTGTCGGGCCGGACGGAACCGTCTATGCCATCGTCCCACAAGGGAATTACGCCTACCGCCTTGTTGCTCTGGAGCCCTCAACAGGAACCGTGAAGTGGCTGTCTACCGAGGATGTCACGGTGAATCAGAACAGAGTCGTCCTTAGCCGCACGGGCACGGTCTACATCGCCAATTCGGAGCTAAGTGCCCAGCCGGGGATGCTCGCCCTGAACGGAGCCACGGGAGCCATTCTCTGGCGACAGCCAGCTGTCTTGCCCGCCGCGAGCGCTGGGCACGGGACGCTCTATGGCTCCCGTGACATTACCCAAAGCACCAACACGGGCATGGCCACGTTCACTCAGATCGTCGCACTAGATGCGAGCTCTGGCAGTGTGAAGTGGAGTCTCACGCCGGAGAACCCTTCGGGGAATGGCGGCATGTTCTATCTCGCCCCGATCATCGGTAAAGACGGGACACTCTACAGCTTCCGTAGTACCAATGACCGGGATTCCAACGGCCTCAACTACGCCCAAATTGTCACGGTACGGTAAGGAGACAGATGTGATTTATTACGTTGCGATGGCGAACCAAGCCTCCCGTGGTTCGATGCTCGAAGTCAAAGCCGCCGCGCTGAGCACGGCCGGTAAGTTTCATGAGGCGGGTGATGCCTACACCAGCGCCGCAAAAGCCTACACCACGGAGGGCAATAGCAGCGCGGCGGCCAGAGCCTACGGCAAAGCAGCGGAGCTCTATGAAAAAGAGGCCGATGCACTACTGAAGTCACTCAACACGCCCAAAGCGCCGCCACGCCCCCCCGCACTGGCAGCGCCTGTTGCTGTCCCCGTAAAACCTGTTGCTGCCGTCCGTGCGCCGCAAGAAACTAAAACGGTCAAGTTGGCACCAATTGCCCCGAGAGCGGGGATGATCGTCGGCCGGGTTATCAATGCGCTGGGCGGCGCGGCCACGAGTGTCACGGTTCGGTACTCCGGCTTTCAGGAGGGCAAGCCGATCTTCAACCACTTTGAAAATGTCGAGGGGGATGTCAAAGCTACCGGGGGGAGCTACGCGATCAAAGTGCCGCCGGGAGACTACCGGGTCTCCGCCTACGCCACCTATGTCTACCAGGGCCGCACCTACCATTTTGAGCTGGAAGCACTCAACCCGCCTGCGAGGTACGATCTCGATGGACTTGGGCTGGACCATCTACGGGGTGGGCTAGTGCGAGATTTTGTGCTCAAGATGACCGCGAAGAAAGCAGGCGCTTCGGAGGCGACCGAGACGGTCTACAACGCGGCCTACTATGGGGGACGCCTGAACTTCGACTGTGGACAAACCGAGCAGATCATGGGAGGGGGACACACCTTCGCTCCGCCCCTCGCCGGACTTGTAGACACCGCCTATCCGCCCGACTCACAATTGCAGATCACGCTGACGCCACAAGGTCCAATGGTCGATGGCTCAGTGGGCCGTGTTGTCACGATCAAGTTACGTCTGGGCGACCATGGCACCTACCCGTTCTCGAAGCGTGGTATCTTCCCCGGTGTCTATACCGCGACAGCAACCGTGACGACCCCATCGGGCAAAACTATTCCTCTACGCCTGTCTTTAACACGGGCACGGACGATTCTGAAAGGCTCACCCGATGGCTATGACATGACCGTCATAGACTGGAAGCCATCGGTAATCGTGGATTTTCTCCCGAGTGACATCGGCCCGATGCCGCGTTTTGGAGTGAAACCCATTGTACTGTTTCCTGGTCAGTAGGCAGGAAGCAACTCTCTGGCTGGTGAACCTGAGGTTAGATGGACACGCTTCTTCAGGTAACTCTCCTGGGAAGCTTGACTGCGGCGGTGTTGCCACAGCCAGGCAGCTCCCCGATCACTCACTTTCGGACTCAGAAAACTGCCGCGCTCTTTGGCTATCTGGCGTTTCATGCACGGGTACCCCAGTCGCGTGAGGAACTTATCGGACGCTTCTGGCCCGAGAGTGAGCTGGAGCAGGGGCGTATGAGCCTCCGCACCGCCCTCTCCGCCCTTCGAAAAGATCTTGGGGGGGCGCTGATATCCGACAAAATGACCGTCACCCTCCTCGCACAGACGGATCTCCAGGTATTTGAACACACCCTGCGTGGTGCGCGCTCGCCGATACTAACCGCTGGGGAAAAAGTGACGCAGCTCCGTGTGGCGGTTGATAGCTATGGTGGCCCCTTGCTGCCCGGGCTCTACGATGACTGGATCTTCCCTGAACGAGACCGGCTTGCCGATGAACAGCGGGCAGCCCTCATGGCGCTGGCCCACTGGCATGAATCTCTGGGCGAGTCACAAAGCGCTTTAAACTACGTCCGTCGTGCGACCGTTTCCGCCCCGCTCTCTGAGGAGTACCGTGTCGCACTGATCCGCCTCCTCAAGAAGCTTGGGCAGCCCCAAGAAGCATGGCGGCAGTTCGAGGATTTAGAGCGCCTCCTTGGCGAACAGCTCGGATCCAAGCCTTCGCCCGTTGCGTACGCTCTGGTCGCGGGGCTCAAGGAGGGCACGATTAGTGAGCCGACTCCATCCCGGCGTTCGGTGCACTTGCCCCTCTCGCGTGGCCGTTTTCGTGGCCGTCGCGACGAGCTTGCGGCTCTGGTGCAGCGGCTCTCGGGCGGCAAGAGCGACTTGGAAGGGGCGCGGCTCTTCACACTCTTTGGGCCAGGCGGAATCGGAAAAACACGACTCGCGATTGAAGCTGCTAGACGA
>JANNDD010000430.1:0-4230 GCA_031387365.1 Armatimonas sp.
TCCAGCCACATTGGCTGTCAGTTTGGCTGTCAAACGAGAAAAGCCCCCTCTAGGAGGGGGCTTTTTGGGTATCTATAGTTATCGATGACTATCGACAACTGAGTGGGTTGTACGGGACTCGAACCCATGACCCGCTGATTAAGAGTCAGCTGCTCTACCAACTGAGCTAACAACCCGAAAACGCAATGCGCATATTATCATACTGTGGGTTTTCTGTCAAGGATATTGACGGCTAAATTTTAGCATGATAGAGTACATTTCGACAAATGTCTTGTCCAGAGTGGCGGAGGGACCGGCCCTATGAAACCACCGCAACCGGCGCGAATCTGCGTAGCCTGGTGCGAATTCCGAGCGGGCGCAACCTGCGAAGACAAGAGACACTCTTCTCTCGCCTTGCGTCTGCAGACAAGACAAAATAAAGAGAGAAACTAAATGTCTGACATTTCCCTGTTCACTTCTGAGTCCGTCTCGGTAGGCCATCCTGATAAAGTGGCCGACCAGATCAGCGACGCGATTCTTGACTTCTGTCTTTCCGAGCTGCCCACCAGCCGTGTTGCCTGCGAGACCCTCGTGACCACCGATACGGTTGTTGTCGCGGGTGAGATCACCACCAAAAAAGATGCGCTCACTGCGCGTAAAGTGGATGAGATCGCGAGCAATGTGATTGCGGAGATCGGCTACAACGACCCCGCCATGCTCTTCTCTGCCCATGAAGTGCGTGTCTTTAACTTCATCCATGCCCAGTCCCCTGATATCGCGATGGGTGTTGACTCGGGTGGCGCGGGCGATCAGGGCCTGATGTTTGGGTTTGCCTGCGACGATACCGCGGCGCTCATGCCCCTTCCGATTCAAGTGGCACACCAGCTCGTGGCCACCCATGTCGAGCTACGCAACTCCAAGAAGTTAGCATGGCTACGCCCCGATGCCAAGAGCCAAGTGACCGTCAAGTACGATGCGAGCGGCAAGCCCGTTGGACTCGATGCCATTGTGCTCTCCACACAGCACGATGAGAGTGTCATGGGCGAGAAGCATGGCAAGCCCTACTTTACCGATGAGGCCCGCCAGCAGATCATCGAGCAGCTCATCCGCCCCGTTCTTCTCAAAGAGTGTCCCAATCTCATCACGGGTGAGCTGGTCGCTCTGACTCCCGATAACCTAGATGCTACCGTGGCCGAGGGGGCGATCCGCTGCTTTGTCAACCCGACCGGAAATTTCTTGATCGGTGGGCCCCACGGTGACTCGGGTCTGACGGGGCGCAAGATTATCGTGGACACCTACGGCGGCTACGCTCGTCACGGCGGCGGTGCCTTCTCGGGCAAGGACCCAACCAAAGTGGATCGCTCGGCGGCCTATGTCGCACGCTACCTGGCTAAGCTCGTGATCGCCGCGGGACTTGCTAGCAAGTGTGAGATTCAGCTCGCCTACGCCATCGGCGTGGCCCAGCCTGTCTCCGTGCGTGTGGACACCTTCGGCACTGGCAAGCTCCCGGATACCGAGATCTCCGCGCGCCTCAAGAGCAAGTTCGACCTGACCCCCAAGGGTATCATCGACACACTCAACCTGCGCCGCCCGATCTACCAGGCGACTGCCAAGAACGGTCACTTCGGCAACCAGAGCTTCCCCTGGGAAGACACCAGCCGCGCGGGCGAGCTGGCCTAACCACCACATAAAACGCCCCTCGCCCACATGGGTGGGGGGCGTTTCTATTCGTAGTACGAATTCACCCCCGGCTGCCCCGTAAAGTTCGGCGCGTCATGATCCAGCGCCCCCAAGTAACGCAACGGCAGCGGCTGGCTCCGCACCGTCCCCTGAACCAGGTGCCGACGCGCGTCGTAATGCCAGCCGTGGCTTCGTAGAAGTGCTTGGAGCTTGCGACGCTCGATTCCCTGGATATTGCCCAAGTCCAAATGCCCGACCAAGCGCCCCATCTCCGAGAGAAATGCGGCGTATTTTGCCAGAATCCCCAGCTTGTCCCCGAGGTAGTGGAGGCCATGCACACAGGTAATCAGCTCAAAAGGCCCCTCCAGAGTGCACTCTCCTACCGGGCTCTCGACCAGATGCAGGTGCGAAAAATCGTCGGCTCCGTCGGCAAACAGCCCCACTAAGTCCACCCCGACAATCTCAATTTCCTGTCCCGCGCACAGCCCAGCCGCCTCGATCAGCGCCCGCCCCGAGCCACAGCAAAGATCCAGCCACCGCGCCGGACGCCGCGCCTCAAGCCACGCCAGCGGTACAAATCCCAGGTCTTTAGCGTAGCTATTAGCCCCCGAAAGCCCCCGCTCCCGGTTCATCGTAGAGTTCGCCACCACCGAGGAGCACGTCAGGGAGTTATCGTCAAGAAGCATCGCTGTCCTTGGCGTTTTTCCGCACTTCATTTTGCAGGCGTTGCTCCTTCAGGGAGTACTTTGCCTTCTCCAGATACTCAGGAACTCCCCTCAGAAAAACCCAACTCATCCCATCCAGCGATTTAGGAAACGATCCCCCACGACGGTACTCTTCTGCCTCCGCCCGCGCCTCTTCATCAGGATCGTTCGCAAGATATGTGAGAATGGCCTGGCGTAGTTTCTCCAGTCGCTGAACTTGGCAGTTTAAGGGCCAGTAGTTCAAGGACACTCCTCGGGCAAACCAGTGCCCTGTGCTGTAGGGTTTTCTCTCGTAGAGGGGGGGCCGAGCCCAGAGAACATAGTGACGCTTCCCCACACGAAACTCGACCTTAACACTGCCACCATCGGCATAAACCGCAGTGTGAAAGACCTCGTTAATATGATCCACAGACGGCGGAATCAGCTTCCAGAGATCTAAGCGTTTCATGATAAACCTCTCCCCCTTCCTCCCGTTATCGGGAGGAAGGGGGCCGGGGGGTGGGAGGGGAAACCCTACGCCCGCTGGAGCGAGCGGCGCTTGTACAAAAACTCGAAGAGGTTGCCTTCGTGAGGTTGATCCCACGAGGTGTGCATCGTGGAGATCGGGCCGAGGTTCAGGCGATCAATGAGCGGGCAGTCGAAGAGCTGGTCTATGAAGGCTTCGTCTTGCGTGATGGCCATGACGACCAACGACGGGCCGATCTGGGCGAGCATCTCGCTCTGGGGCACTTCCACGACACTGGCATAGGGGAACAAGTACTCTTTGTTGGAGAGAGGATGCTGGAAGTTGTTACAGTGGATAATGGTCGGGCGCAGGTAGGTGCTGCCATCTAGCTCCACCAAGCGCTCGCCACTTCTATATTTTCCTGTGACATCTTCTGCGCCGGAGGTCTTGAGGCCCTCAGTCACTGCGGCGTCCATAAACTCAGCCATCTTGGGGTTAGCAAAGCCGGAGAGTACGGCATCGGGATCGCTGGCGGGACGTGGCTCGATGGCGGCGAGCTTCTTGGCAAGCGCGTCGGCGATCTCGGCTCCGTACTTTGGCACGACGACAGCACTAGCGTTGATGCAGCTGCGTCCGCCGTTGTCGGCAATGGAGGAGGCGATGACATCTATAAACTCCGGCCAGCGCTCGATGCAGTCGTCGCCGATGAGCACTTTACTCCAGCCGGGGCCGTGGACGCTCACGCCCGGGTTGCCCGCGTAGCGCTCGACCGTGGCCTGGTCGCCGAAGATAATCGCACGCTTGCAGTGCTCCATCACGGCGGCACTGCCCTCGTGATCGGTGGGGTAGAAGCTAAACGCCTCGGGCGGAGCGCCCGCCGCAATAAACGCCTGGATAATGCGAAACGGGGTCCACGGCTCCTCGCGCCCCGGCTTGAGCACAATCGGAATCTTGAGCGCAATACAGGGAATCCAGAGCGAGTTCACGCCCGGTGAGTTGCTAGGCAGCACCACGCCAAGCGCCTCGGTGGTGGCGTAGTAGCTCACCGGAACGCCATTCTGCTCACCGTAGCCGTTGTCCAGAACATCGAGCGGCATCCCACGTGTCAGCCCCTTGAGGATCGTCGGCATCTGGGTGAAGACCTGGTTGATCTTGGCCATGTTGCGGCGGATCATCACGTGCGGCAGGCCACTGGTCGCCGCCAGCTGCGCGATGTAGTCGTCGGGGGTCTGGACTTGGCCATCGCCTAGTGGCAACGCGGACTCCATAAAGTGTTTCCCGGCCTCGGCGCAGATTTCAAGCAGTCGCGCCACGGGAATATCCCGCAGGCACGTGCGCGACGGCTTGCGAAGATCACGGCGAATAACACCCGCATTGACCTGACCGACGTGGGCAACGAGCTCGCCGCTCTTGACACTCTTA
>JANNDD010000432.1:0-2488 GCA_031387365.1 Armatimonas sp.
CGCCTCACCACCGAGCGCAATAAAGAGAGCACGTGTGTCGGGGTGCCAGGCCCAGCGCAGGTTGTGAGCAAGCTCCCGTAGAGGCGCGAGGCGCTCCGGGAGCCGGGGAGTGACGGTGTAGGTATGAAGTGTTCGAGGCACAGGTAAGTCCTTTCGATGTCGCGATTCAGGTTAAAGTATCGGACACATCGTCGGGTCGGCACCAGTATACCTGTATTATTTTTTTGCGCGGCGGTGGTACTCATAGAAGCTGATGAGTTTCTGGTTTTCTTCGTCCCAGAGGTGCATGTTCAGCGACTTGAGGCTGTGTAAAAACGTCAGCGGCTTGACATTTTGCATCGCCGGGACTTCATCGTAGCAGCGCTGGAGGTTGTAGTTGGGGATGCGGGGGCGCAGGTGGTGGATATGATGCAGACCGATATTGCCGGTGAACCACTGCACAAGCTTGGGGAGCTTGTAGTAGGAGCTGCCCTGGAGCGCTGCCTGGATCGGGTTCCACTCATCATGGTGGGCCCACGATGTCCCCTCGAACTGGTGCTGGACATAGAACATCCACACGCCAATTGTCGCGGCGGTGATCATAACGGGGAGCTGGATCATCAGGTAGTTCTGAAAACCCATCGCCAGGCTTAAGAGTGTCCCGATCACGACAAGGCCAATGTTGGTGTAGAGCGTGCTGAGCTGCTCGCGCTTGCTCACGCCTCGGTGAGGGAAGCGGTTGCCAATCAGAAACATAAACGACGGGCCAAAGGTGAACATGAAGATCGGCGTGCGGTAGACCTGGTAAAGAAACCGGTTGAAGGGCGTGGTCGCCTTGAACTCGTCCACGGTCATCGTCCACACATCGCCCACTCCCCGTCGGTCTTGATCACCCGCCGTCGCATGGTGGCGTGCATGGGGCCGTCGCCAGTCCTCAAAGGCAGTGAAGACGAGCATTCCGGTCAGGTAGCCAAAGAATTTATTGGCCTTCGCCGACGCAAAGAACGACTCGTGGCCGCAGTCGTGGAAGAAGATAAAAACGCGGATCAGCAGGCAGCCTGCCAGCAGTGCAATGGGGAAGACAAAGCCATAGGAGATCCCATGAGTGAGCATCCAGCCCATTACCGCCCAGAGCCCTGCGTAGGGAATCAGCGTGTTGAGAAGCTGACGGACAGCGCGATAAGTGCTCGGTTTTTCATACTCAGAAAGATTGCGGTACCAGGCAGGGAGAGGCGGACGTTTCGATTTATTGACGGTAGGTGATAGTGACAAAAGAGCAGACCTCTGGAGAGGGTGTAGACTGTCCTTATTATGCCATAAAAAATAAACAACAGCATAGGACCTTCGTCCCATGCTGTTAAAATTATTGATGGTAGTTAAGGATGGACGGTACAGGGATCGAACCTGTGACCTTCTCCGTGTCAGGGAGACGCGCTACCGCTGCGCCAACCGTCCGTGCGGGAGGTATTCTATCGCGCCAATCTGCGTTCGTCAAGAGTCTTTTTCACGAAGGGGTGTCCCGCCCACAGAACGTGGGCGTCAAGAAGCCTACGGCTGAAAAGTCGCTCCGCGACAAAGAAATTCAAGTGAGTTCGGTAGTCGCGGAGCGGCTTCTTGGCGGAACGCCTTCAGATGCCCACGTTCTGTGGGCAGAGGAGCGATCAGTCCCCCGCCAGAAATGCGCCTTTGGTGTGATGCACAGCGAGCACAACGTTCTCGTCGCCGAGGAACACACTGACCACATCGAAGCGCAGGGAGATGTCTTCGTCTAGCAAGCCGTGGCGGGCGGCGTAGACGTTGGCAAGCCGTGCGAGCTGACGACGCTTGACGGGGGTGATATTCTCTGAGGGAGCCACCCGGCCCGGTCGCCCTCGCCGGGTCTTGACCTCGATAAAGGCCAGTGTCTCCTCGTCCCAGGCGATAATGTCCAGCTCGCCCTTGATGCCTGATTTCGGCCCAAACTGGACATTCTTATCTATGAGCCGCAGCCCACGCCGCTCTAAGTAGGCAATAGCCGCCTCTTCTCCCAGTGTACCAACGGCGCGGGTACTCCTCATAACGGCACCACGTAGGCCCGAGTGGCCTCATCGGCCCGCTGTCGGCGTGGCCAGTAGTAGAGCTGCTTTTTATCCCGCGCGAAGCCGAGTTGCCCAATTTCCCTCCCGAACTTCAGCAGGCACTGCGGGCGCGCACCGCTCCGGGGGACGCACCAGAGCGCAGAGATCTGCGGGACGCCGAGCTGGCGCACCGTGGCAAGCCAGCGTGAGAGCCCCTGCACCTCAGTATCGACCATCACAAGGAGCCGCGTGCTGTCGGCATCGACGAATCCGTAATTCGCTGCTCCTCCAGGAATCGGGAGCGAGAGGCGCTCCTCGGGCGGACTGCCGGGTGCGAGGGCCAGGAGCTGGAGGGTAATCCGTCCCGGGTTGCTTGCTCTTGGAGTAAATAGTCCCTGGCCAGTGGGGAGCAGCTCCTGGAACCGGGAGTTGGGCAAGGGGGTGGGCGGTGG
>JANNDD010000829.1:0-10899 GCA_031387365.1 Armatimonas sp.
CGTGGCCGCGCTACGAGGACAGCAGTGGGGATTTCTCGTGCTGGAGGTGGTCTGGGGGCTTGTCTCACTCCAAGGGCTGATTACCTGCCTCCGCACACGTCAGAAAAAAGAAATGCCATGAGAGTGATCGCCGTCAGTGCCCACCCCAAGCACACGTTTAGTAAGCAGAGCCAGCCCGCAATTCGCTTGCTGGCGGGCCTAGGAGTCGAGGGTGATGCACACTGTGGCGCGACTGTCAAGCACCGCTCACGGGTCGCACAGAACCCGGGCCAGGCGAACCTGCGTCAGGTGCATCTGATTGATGCAGAGCTTTTTGAGGAGCTAGAGGTGGCGGGCTTTACTCTCACCCCAGGGGAGCTAGGCGAGAATATCACGACGCGCGGTGTGGAGCTGCTCAGCCTGCCGGTCGGGGCACAGCTACAGCTAGGCGAGACGGCAATCGTGGAGCTAACGGGCTTACGTAATCCCTGTGCCCAGATCGAGAATTTTCAAAAGGGCCTGCTCGCCGCCGTGCTGGGCCGCGATGGGCAAGGAAATCTAATCCGTAAAGCCGGGGTCATGGGGATTGTGCGCATCAGCGGTAGTGTGGCCTCGGGGGATGGAATTCGTGTGGTATTGCCACCGGGGCCGCACCAAGCGCTGGAGCGTGTCTGACTTTTCGGATAAACTACGACGACATGACTTTACTAAATGTAGGCATCGGCCTACTGGCCTTTTTCGGATTCGGTATCTACGATCTAAGCCGAAATCGAAAAATAGATGCTTCGGTGATAAAACGCTACTTTACCGGCAACGGGCTTTTTACCTGGCTACTCTCGCCGCTCAACACGCTTCTGGATATTCTCTCGCTGCCCTACATCAACAAGGGGATATACAAGCTAGAAGACCTACCCACAACGCATCAGGCAGAAATCAAGCGCCTGATCGAAGCATCCCACAAAGAGAACTTAGTGGAGAAGCTAGCCGAGAAGATCAAGGAGAACCCACGGACGATGTTCTTCTTCAAGTGGTACGGCCAAGAAGTCAAAAATGACATTGACGTGCCGTCGTTTTGTGAGCCCTACAAGTACATCAAGACCATTGGAGTCTCGGTGTTCAATAAAAAACAGTCCACGTCCAAGCACTTTGGGCCCATGCGCGCCACACTGAGAGTCCTCTACAATGTCAATGATATGAAGGACAAGACGGCCTATATCGAGGTTGGCGACACGCTGCACTACTGGCAAGATGAAAAGCTCTTTATCTTTGACGACACGCTCCAGCACCAGTCGTTCAATGAGTCCGATAGCCCACGCTACTGCCTCTTTGTAGATATTCTTCGTCCGTGCCTGATCCCCAGCCTCGCCGCTGCTTTTGTGAGTGTGCTGTGCGTTCTGCTCAAGGGAGTCAACAATGTCTTTTACAAAAACTGGAAAGTGGTGAAACCATGAAAAAACACCGTGTGGTATTGGATATTGGCATCGAGGGTGCCGATAAGTGGGAGGCAGTCTTCCGCAACATCGATAACCTGCGCGCCGATCTGGGCGCAAATAGTGTGGAGATCGAGGGCGTCATCCATGGCAAGGCATGGCCGCTGCTGGTTCGTCCCGAAAAAGGGGGAGCAGCCGAGTTCCATCCGAAAGTGGAGGCGGCCATTCGCTCGGGCGTGAAGCTGCTGCTCTGCGAGAACACAATGAAGCGCAATAAAATAGAGAAAGCGGATGTGCTTCCCTACGCAGCCACCGTGTCCTCCGCGATTGGGGAGCTCGTGCGCAAGCAAACCGATGGCTGGGGCTACCTCAAGCTAGGTGTCTAGCGGCTTTCCCCTGTCCGCCAAGCAGCACAATACGCTCCGCGACACTTGCAACATAGTGCGCCGCGACAAAGCTCTGGACACCGTTGTCCATAGCCCTGTCTTTGAAGTGCGTCGCCCCCACTTCGAGCTGCTCTTTGTGCAGATCATAGTACGTCCGTGCGGCCTGGCTACGCAGCAGTAGTGACTCACTCGACCAGTTGACTTTCACCACACCCGCGGCAACAGCGGATTTCAAGGCATCTACGGGCAGCCCGCTGGAGCCATGCACCGCTGAAAACGCCGGAAACCCGCCTTCCGAGAACCCATGACGTGTCCCACAACCCGGTGCCCAGAGCGCAAGCCGCCCCTCATCAACACCTGCCTCTAGCTCCAGGGCTAGTGGCTCGCCCAGTGCACAGATCTTCTGAGCCAGCGCTAGATTCGCTTCCTCCGTCAGCTCCGAGGAGTCTAGCGAGAGCGATGACGCACCAAGCGCAAATGCAGCCGTCAGAATGTCCAGGGTCCGTGGGCCTTTGATGTGATCAGTGTGGAAGACGACGGGCGTGCTGGCAAAGCGCTCGCTCGCTGCCAGTGTTCGAAGAGAGCTGATGTACTGCTGCAAGCCTAGAATGGGATCGCCAAATCCAAAGCTATGCCCCGTGAGCTGCCAGAGACTTGTCTCGATAATCACAGGAGCATCGCACTGCCGTGCCGCTTCTAGCACATCCACGATGGCCGCAGGTGAGTCCGCGTTCACGGCAAGAATGGCGAAGCGTTTTTCGAGTGCCTCCAGATACAAATCATGGGTTTGGGTTGGGGTGAGTAGCATAAATTTCCGCCCCGTGAACGGGGCGTCTCCTTCGGAAACAAAGCCCGTACCGGGCTAAATTTGAGTTTTGATGTGCTTGGTTTTCAGGTACTCAAAGATCGCACGCTGGCCTAGCTCCACCCCGAAGCCAGAGTCGCCCCAGCCTTCGTAGGGGGCATAAGCCGTATTTACCGCACCGTTATTGACACAGATCGTCCCGGCATTTAGTCCCTCGGTGAGCGTCGTGATGGTGGTGTAGTCTTTTGCAAAAACATAGGCAGCGAGGCCGTAGTCTGTGTCGTTAGCGCGAGCTAGTGCGTCCTCAATATGCGTAAACGGAGCGGCAAGTGGGACAACGGGGCCAAACGTTTCTTCGTGGAGGCAGCGGGCATTGCCAGAGATATTGACGAGAACAGTAGGAAGGTAGTAAAAGCCACGCTCAAATTTTGCGCCCTCGGGCCGCACTCCGCCACAGAGCAACACCGCACCTTTCGCTAAGGCATCGGCGACATGTGCCTCAACGTTCTCGCGGGTTTCTTTTGTCGTAAAGGGTCCGAGATCACAGGCTGGCTCGGTCACCGGATCGCCTAGCGTGAGCTTCTGCGCCTCCAGCACCAGCTTTGCCGCCAGCGCGTCGTGCACCGACTCATGCGCGTACACCCGATTCACCGATGAGCAGCTCTGCCCCATGTTGCGAAACGCTTTGTAGGCGATGACTTTTGCCGCCAAATCAATCTCCGCATCTCCGCAGACAATCGCAGGGCAGTTACCGCCCAGCTCCAAACTCACTTTCTTGAGCTGTGGGGCGCACGCCGCCAAAATCGCTTTCCCCGTGGCCGTGGAGCCCGTCATCGCGATTTTCTTCACGCCCGGGTGCGCCACGAGCGCCGCCCCCAGCTCCGGCCCGCTTCCTGTAATCACCTCGATCACGCCCGCCAGAATCCCACCCGTGATCAGTGCCTCACAGAACGCTCTCGGCGAGAGCGGTGTCACCGGAGTTGGTTTCACCACACCTGCACAGCCTGCCGCGAGCATCGGCCCGAGCTTCCACGCAAGCAGCGCAATTGGATAATTCCAGGGCGTGATGAGCCCACACACCCCAACGGGCTGATAGCTTACCCACGATCTGAGATTCGTTGCCTCGGTCGGGTTTGAGTAGCCCTCGATACGCGGCCCCTCCGCAGCATAGTAGTCGAGAATCTCACACGCCCCTACTACCTCACTCACCGATTGTTTCAGCGGCTTGCCCTGCTCTTTCGCCATGAGCAGCCCAATTGCATCGGCTCGCGTCCGGACATAAGCAGTCGCTGTACGAATCACTTTCTCACGCTCGTAGGCCGTGCGACCGGCCCACACTCGCTGGGCTTCGGTAGCGCGTTCCACAGCGGCATTCAGCTCCGCTACGCCCTGCTCTGGCAGCTCCGTGATTTTCTCACGGGTGGCGGGGTTAGTTACTTTGAATGTTTTCATGATTCCTTTCCCATTTTCCGCCCCGTGAACGGGGCGTCTCCTTCGGAAACAAAGTCCGTGCCAGACTGGGGAGTTTTATTGGGCGGAAAATTAATTTTGTCATTTTGACAGAATCGCCACGTCTCACCCGTTTTAAGTATGTTGAAAACAACCTCTACCTTGTCGCGACGCAATAGTGTCGCCATTGCACTCCATCTGGTCTGGACGACGCACGAGCGCAAGCCACTGATCCAAAGTGAGTTCGAAGCTGCCGTCTACGCCTGCATTATCGCTGAGTCTACCGCACTGCATTGCACCATTTTGGCAATTGGAGGAATGCCAGATCACGTTCACCTGATTATTCTCCTCCATCCCACTACACCTCTCAGCAAGCTCATGCAACAGATCAAAGGCACTTCGTCCCATCTGATCAACCATGTCCTTTTTCCTGAAGGGAGTTTTCGATGGCGTGATGGCTATGCGGCTTTCTCAATGAGCCGGAACCATAGGGATGCTGCGGTACTTTATGTTCAAAATCAAAAACTCCATCATGCGGATCAGACACTTCGTGCACACTGGGAAGCTACCTCATTTTCCGACGATTGAGACTAGCTGGAAACTCGGCAGTCCGGCACGGACTTTGTTTCCGAAGGAGACGCCCCGTTCATGGGGCGGAAAACGCGGCAAGCCGTCAAGCCGTCACGCACACTTTCAGCGCCTCCCCGGACTCCATCAGAGCAAAGCCTTCGGTAATTCTGTCAAGAGGCAGGCGATGGGTGATGAGCTTTTCGGCAGGGAAGCGACCCGAGTGGAGCAGTGCGAACGCGGCCTGGAAATCAGATTTTTTCTCGGAGTAGCTGCCAGAGAGTTCGAGCTCTTTGTAGTGGATATGGTTGACATTGAGCTGCGCGGTAGGGGCCGTTTTGGGCAGGCCCGCGAAGAAGTTCACGCGCCCGGCTTTTGCGGCGATCTCTAGAGCGTCGTTCTGGGCGGCGGCACTTGAGACGGCGACGATCACCACGTCCGGGCCGTGGCCATGGGTGAGTTCTTTGAGCTGCTCGCGGTGACTTCCCGAGACATCCGAGAGAAAGACACCGTCTATATCGAAGCGTTTTGCCAGCTCCAGCCGCGCGGGGTTGGTGTCTACGACAAAGACTTTTTGTGCGCCCTGCAATCGGGCAAGGCAGGCGTGCATAATGCCGATGGGGCCTGCGCCAATCACGGCCACGGTGTCTTTCAGCCCGACTCCGAGGCGGGAGTGGGCGTTCATGCAGCAACCCAGCGGCTCGGCGAGGGCTAGCTGTGAAGACGCAATATCGGAGGTGACGGGAAAGAGACAGCCATTGCGAATGCCTAAAGCGGGGACGACCATGTGTTTGGCAAACGCGCCGTTATGGTGGTAGCTCATGGTAGTTCGATTACTGGAGAGGTTCTCACGTCCCCGCTCCGTGTAGCGATCCGCCCCCTCGACTAGCACGATGTACATCACAACTCGGTCGCCCACTTTGGCATTGGCGTCGTCTGCGCGGCTCTCGATCACCCTACCACAGAACTCGTGGCCCAGAATGCGCGGTGCTTGAATCTTGGGGTCGCCGTGGCGGTAGGTGCGCAAGTCTGTGCCACAGATCGCACAGGCTTCGATTTCGAGCAGAACCTCGCCTGCGTTTAGCACGGGCTCGGGCATCTCACGCACCTCGACCGTCGCGCCTTTTTCGCCTAGCGCAGGCATTCCTGTATAAACCGCTGCTTTCATAATATTTATCCCATGAACGCCGTCACGACATCCAGTTCTTTGCCGCGCCTGTGCTCCACTTGGTGGTCGTTTTCTTGAGCTTGGTCCAGAACGCGATCCCGTCTTTGCCCGTGATGTCGCCTTGTCCGAAGCGCGAGTCGTTCCAGCCACCGAAGCTAAAGGGCTCGCGCGGGACGGGGACACCGATATTGACCCCGATCATCCCGGAGCTGGCATGTTCTTCGACATAGCGGGCCACGGCTCCACTCGTGGTAAAGACCGAGCAGGCATTGCCGTAGGGGCTGGCGCTCTCGATGGCAAGGGCTTCGTCGAGCGTGGCGACCCGGAGAACCGTGAGCACGGGGCCAAAGATCTCGTCCCAGGCCCAAGGGGAGCCTGGTGCGACATTATCAATGAGCGTCGGGCCGACAAAATAGCCACTAGCGGGAAGGTTCTTGCGGCCATCCACAACCAAGCGTGCGCCACTAGCTTCGGCGCGGTCGAGGTAGCCCAGAATGCGCTGCTGGGCTACCTCAGAGATAATCCCGCCCATGTTCTGGCCAGGGATAATCGTCTTCATTTCCGTCGCAACGGCGGCCAGAATCGCGTCACAGTCACCAACCGCGATCAAGACACTGGCTGCCATGCAACGCTGGCCGGCACAGCCTGTGGCGCTGGCGACGATGTTCTTTGCGGTGAGTGTGGGGTCGGCATCAGGCACGACGATCAAGTGATTCTTCGCTCCGCCGAGTGCCAGGGTGCGCTTTCCTGCCAGCATCCCGCGCTCGAAAACCGCCTTAGCAACGGGAGTGGAACCGACAAACGCGGCAGCGGCAATGCGGGAGTCGTCGAGGAGTGCTTCGACGGTCTCTCGGTTGCCTTGGACGACATTGAAGACGCCCACCGGCAAGCCCGCTTCGGCGAGAAGCTCGGCGAGCAAGAGTGAGGTACAGGGAACTTGCTCGCTGGGCTTAAGAATAAAGGTGTTACCACAAGCGATTGCCAAGGGGAACATCCAGAGCGGCACCATCGCGGGAAAGTTAAAGGGCGTGATTCCCGCAACGACTCCGAGGGGGAAGCGGCGCGTGTGACAGTCCACGCCACGGCTCACTTCGAGAATCTCCCCAGTCAGGAGCTGAGGCAGTGAGCAGGCAAACTCCACACACTCCAGGCCTTTCTCCACGCCGGCCCGTGCCTCAGCCACGGTCTTTCCACTCTCCCGCGACACCGACTCAGCCAGCTCCGTCATCCGAGACTCAGCGAGTGACTTAAAGCGAAAGAGCGGCTGAACGCGATCCTTCACAGAGAGCTTGCTCCAGAAAGCAAAGGCACTTCTTGCCGAGGTGATCGCTGCTTCACGAGTGGCTTCATCGGCAAGACAAACCTCACCAAAAGTCTTGCCATCCCAAGGGCTCGTAACGGGGAGAGTGCTCTTCCCCGCTTCGACGGGCTTGCCGTCAATCCAATGCGTTATCGTCATAGTGCAACCGTCGTTTCTTTCTCCACGAAGTCGTAGGCGGCAAGGGCAAGGGCGAGTGTCTTGAGGTTGTCTGCGCCCGATGGTTGTGGCTCGACATGACCATTAAGAATGTCAAGAACATGACTCTCAAAGCGCACCACACTGTCCTGCACACCATGCCAGGGCTTCTCACCCCAGCTTGGGACAATGGGCTCGACATCGAACTCTTCCAAACCATCGGGTGTATGGAGGCGCAGACGATAGCCCTCCAGAAGCTCCAGAGTGCCCGCATCTCCCTCAATCTGCACGAGGGTTTGAGGAAAGAGCTCGGGGCTGTGCCAGGTGTAGTACGACGCGTCCACAACAGAGACAGCACCACTGGTGTGCCGCAGGAGGCTGGTAAACGAGTCCTCACCACGCACGATAGGATTCAGGCTCTGGGTCTGGCAGGTCAGGTGTGCCACCTCACCCATAAAGTGCCGGACGAGATCAAAGAGATGTAGCCCTACATCGAAGATCAAAAAACGCCCGACCTGGGCGAGATAGGGCTGCTTACTGTAGATATCGTAGTGGGTGCGGAACTGGAAGCGGGCGAAGTGGGGCGTGCCGATCTGGCCATCGTCTAGCCGCTGCTTGAGCTCGATCAGGCTCTTCTGCCAGCGAAAGTTCTCGTGGATAACCAGTTTTGCGCCCGCCGCCTCTGCCGCTGCTACCATAGCCTCACCGTCCTCCTGCGTCTCCGCAAAGGGCTTCTGGCAGATCACGACTCTTGCGCCTGCACGGCACGCCAGCTCAACCAGAGGCCGATGCGATGGCACGGTGGTGACAATATCTACAAAGTCCGGTTTTTCTGCCTCCAGCATCGCCGCCGCATCGGTGTAGGTGCGTGGAATCCCAAACTGCCTCGCCGCTTGCTCGGCCTTCGCGGGGTCGATATCACAGACCGCCACCAGCTCGGCCCCCTCCAGCGACTTCCAGCCGTTCAGGTGATTGTTGGCAAAAAAGCCACACCCGATCAAAACACCCCGTTGTTTCATGTACTTAGTCTCCGAATCTCTATTAGTAGCGCTCCGCGGGCGTCGAATGGCCCGCCGAGTGAGGAGAGTGCGAGTGCCTCGACCCCGGCTTTCGTCGCGATCTCGAAAACGGCCTTAGCGTACTCTGCGGCAAACTCCGTGGTTTGCCGGGGATCGTCCTGGGCCATCGGCTTTCGTGCGCCTTCGGGGTTGGGCGCGACACCTGCGCCATACGGGTTGGTTCGCATCCCGATACTCACCAGCCCGAGGCGTAGTGGCAAACCCGGTACAAGGGATTTTGCGCTCTCTAGTATCTGCGGCAGTGTCTCCAGCGTCTCCCAGACGGATCTATCGTCGGCGGCGTGCACAATGGCTGTCGTCGAGAAAGTGAGGTAGTCGCCCACGCCTGGCTCCGGTGGGCAGCGGTTGACCTCGGTGAAGTTGGTAAGCATTCCCACCCCGATCCGCGCTCTGGGAAAGGCGTTTCGCGCCGCCCGCGCTGCCTCGGAGGGCGTGGTTCCCGTAGGCCACGGCCCCGAGGGCTGGTAGCTCCTCAAATACGCCTCAGGAAGTGCGATCACATTTCGGGGCACCACTCCCTGCGCCGCGAGTGCCGCCGCAACGGAGATAAGATGCGTGACCGGATCGGTGTTCTGTGGAATCACGACCTCCAGATCAACGGCGCGCCCTTGTGCTACCGCACCAATCCATGGCTCCGCACCAGTTTCGTGGGCGTAGAGGCGCAGAAGAACCGGCAGGCTCGCGAGGCTATCGTTGGGATCGGCCCAGCCGGCCTCGACCGCGAGCAGAAGCTCCGGGCAAGTTTGCCGTACGCGCAAGTGAATCTCCTGCACCACCTGCTCTCCTGTCTTCAAGAGATAGGGCGTCGGGAGAGCGAGGGGGCGACAGTAGGTCTTGTAGCTGGCATCGCCCCAGTTGCGCTGATCCTCCATCTCGAAGACCTCGCCGACGAACTCTAGCTCGATCTGAACTCCCTCGCACACATGGGAGAGAGCTGCGATATTAAAGGCGGGCTGTCTGGGTGAGATAAGCGCGGGGAACTGCGTCTGCTCGGTCTTATTGATCGTCAGCGGCGTGCCTGCGACTCCCGCAATCGGATGCAGCACGACAAAGCCCGCCCGGTTCGTGAGAAAGTCGTGGTGGGCCTGGAGCACAAGAGTGGCTTGGAGCGTCCCCGACGGATCAAGAGTAGCTTGGAGCGTCCCGGAAAGTGTCCCACCAGCGACCGAAAAGGTGCGCTGGTAGACCCCCGTTGCATCGTCCCAGCTCTCCACGACACTCTCTTGCGGGTACGTGCCCCAGTTCTCGTCGCGGATCGGGCAGTCTAGGGCGCGGACAACCTCGACGCCCTGCCAGCGGATCGTCCGTAAAGCTCCGTCGAGTACGTCAAGTTGCCAGCCACCCCGCTCGATCGTCATAGGAAGTTCCTCAGAAACCGTGCCGTCTGCTTGAGCGCCGCTTTTCGTGACTCCAGCGAGCCCTCGTAGGCCCGGTCTTCGACTTCGACGACTATTGGCCCCTTATACGGCGAGTCCGAGAGCACGCTAAAAAAACGCGTCCAGTCAATCTCCCCGAGGCCAGGGAGCTTGGGCAGATGGTACTCCAGCGGCGCGGCGAGAATCCCCACAGAATTAAGCTTCTCACGATCCAGTCGGACATCTTTGGCATGCAGATGAACGAAGCGCCCCCCAAACTCCTGGATGGGAGCAAGATAGTCCATGAACTGCCATACCAAATGACTAGGATCGTAGTTCAGGCCGAAGTGCGCACTTGGGATCGCCGCGAACATCCGCCGCCAGACACTCGGCGAGAGGGCGAGGTTCTTGCCACCGGGCCACTCATCGCCGGTGTAGAGCATCGGGCAGTTCTCAATTCCGATCTTGACATTGCAGGCTTCCGCGTGGGCGATAATGCCGGGCCAGATCGCCAAAAACGCGGGCCAGTTTTCGGTGATACTTTTCTTCGGGTCGCGGCCAATAAACGTGTTGACTACGTCGACGTCTATCTTTGGCGCGTAGGCGATTACTTTCTCTAAGTGCGCCTTGCAACGCGCAGCTTCATCGGGATCGGTGGAGAGCAGGTTTGGGTAGTAGCCCAGCCCCGTGATCGTGATGCCGTACTTCTCGCAGAGCGCCGTGATTTGTGCCGGGTCGTCGGTGTCCACGTCAATATGCGTCACCCCGGCGTAGCGGCGCTCGGCTTTTCCACGCGGCCAGCACATCAGCTCAACGGCATCATAGCCGCACTCGACCGCAACTTTAAAAACCTCTTCTAGTTCCAGATCCGCGAGGATCGCACTCACAAATCCTAGTTTTCTCATGGTTCCTACCCCCTACCCCCCGTCCAACGGGGGGACAATGAGGATTTTTCCTTTCATCCCCCCCGCCGGGCGGGGGTCGGGGGGGTGGTTGATATCCAGCCTCCGGTTTGTTGACTTGCCACCAGCGCATCACAAAGCAGATTATCCCGGTGGCCGTCCGCAAAAGTGGGGTAGGGCTTCGGGGCGGAAAAGTCTCCGGCGGCGATGTACTGATAGAAGCTACGGAAGCATAATTTGAAGGAGTCCGGGTAGCCCTCGGCGTGCCCGGCGGGATAGTCTGTCATGCCAGGAAAGAGACGACTCGGATCGCGGCGCTCTAG
>JANNDD010000880.1:0-1244 GCA_031387365.1 Armatimonas sp.
GCCTGAGGTGCGCCGAGGTGCGGGGTCGGGCGTCATTATCAGCGCCGACGGCTATATCCTGACCAACTACCATGTGGTAACAGGCGCACGAAGTGTAACGGTCGAGGTAGGGGGAACAGGCTACGATGCTCGCGTGATCGGCACGGATGCACTGTCCGACATCGCCGTGGTCAAGATCACTCCGCCCACTGGTGTTCCGCTGCCCGTCGCCGAGCTGGGTGACTCTGATGCCGTTCAGGTCGGTGACTGGGCGATTGCTGTGGGAAACCCGCTCGATATCGGAGCCACGGTCACGCTGGGAATCGTTTCCGCCATTGGAGCGCGTGGACCACGCCTCGAGGGGGATGCCGCGAGTACGGTTCTACAGACCGACGCCGCGATCAACCCCGGCAACTCGGGCGGCGCACTGGCCAACAGCGAGGGCAAGGTGATTGGCATTAACGAGTCCATCCTCTCGCCCACGGGCTCGTTTATTGGCATCGGGTTCGCCATTCCCATCAACGCGGCTCGCAAGATCGCCGAGCAGCTTATCGCCAGTGGCCGTGTCATCCGCCCCTATCTTGGCATCAGCTATATTCCCGTCAAGTCTGTTCCGCCGCAGGCACGGGCTCGGGTCGGCATCAGTTCGTCGCTGACCTCCGGCGTCGTGGTCGCGCAGGTGGCCCCCAATACCCCCGCAGCGGAGGCAGGACTGCGACCGAGCGATGTTATCCTCAAGGCGGATGACCAGGAGCTTGGCGATCAGGAGACGCTCAACAAGATCATCGGCACTCATAAAGTCGGTGACACCCTGCGTCTGGACGTGCAGCGAGCGGGCGAAGCCCTAACCTTCTCTGTCACCCTGCGTGAGCGTCCTGTGAATAATTCTTGACGATAATACCCCTAGGGGGTATATTGTCTTTATGAAAGACCAAGCCGACTCGCGCAAGAAGCTCACGACCCGCCTCAAACGAATCGCCGGACAGGTAGCAGGTATCCAGCGCATGGTGGATGAGGAGCGCTACTGCGTGGACATCCTCACCCAAATCGCTGCGGTCCGCTCCGCCCTTGATAGCGTCGGCGTAGAACTTCTCACCGAGCATGTCAGCTCCTGCGTTGTCGGACATGGCACCGAGAGTGAGCATGAGTGCGCCAAGCCCATGACCCAGGAGCAGCTCGTCGAGGAAGTCAAGACCGTCCTTGGCCGGTTCTTAAAATAGAAAGAAGAAAACAGATATGAAAACAACAACTCTCACCGCCCCGGA
>JANNDD010000885.1:0-1475 GCA_031387365.1 Armatimonas sp.
ACCCGCTGCATCTCCGGCGACATCATGATCATCCGCCAGCCGTCGCGGGCGATCTCGGGCACGGTGAGCAGCGCGTTGTCTTCCACAAACGCAATCGCCTCGCGGGTGAGATCCCGTATCAGCGCCACTTGCTCGCCGGGCTTGCAGTGGTCTTGCTTGGCGGCTTCAATCGCCGCGCGGCCATCGGGCAAGCCTAGCTCTTGTGCTGCTTTTTCCAGCTCTTTTAAGCACCACTGCCGGTCGGCGTCGGCTTTGGCGATCAGCTCCTCCGGCGTGTAGGGAATAAAGCTCGCCTGAAGCTCTGCGATCAGCGCCTCACACCCCACCGGATCGCCGACAATGGCGTCACTATCCGACGGCTTGAGCGCGGCGGCGTACTCGGTTAGCGCTTTCTCCAGCTTTTCATAGGGGACGCGGCACCACCAGCCCACCAGCGGATCGTAGCCACCGTAGAATGTCCACCAGTTTTTGAGGGTCTCCAGAACGCTCTCTGTCGCCTTTGCCGCCCGTAGCGTGTGGGTGGGCATCCCCCGGCGCGCTTCGCTGCCGACCCCTTCGGCTCCGCGAAGGGATTGGAGTGCGCTATCTAAGACGCCCGCTGCGGCTTCTGCATCTATGGCTTCGTGGTCACGACGGGCATCGTCGAGCGCTGTGAGGGGCAAGACAAAGGGCACCAGCTCAGAAATCTCATCGAACTCCGCCTTGCTCCGCTTGAGCCGCTCACTTTCACGGGTGAGGAGGTTGCGAAAGAGGAGCCAGTCGAGGCGATCCGGGCGCGTAAACACATCGAAAGGAAGCTGCTCCAGCGCGGCTTGCCAAGTCGCGAAATAGTCCGTGAGTCTTTCATATCGTAGGGACGAGTATGCATTGGGGTAGCGACGCTCAATGGCGGCGCGGTCTGAGGCAAAACGCGCCAGGATCGCGGGCATTCGGTCGGCGGAGGCGAGGAGTTCTTCGAGAGGGATCATGGAGGGATTATACCTTTTGCCCCGCCGATTGGAACGGCGAGGCTGGAGAGCCTGCGGCTACAAAGGGCTGCCGCCCATGAGAATTGGATCATGGCCGGAACGGCCTTCGTAGCGGAGCTATACCCGTCGCCCGATACGAGCACCTTGGTAGGTCGCCGCTTCGACCGTTTGTGGGATATTCGCATCGCCAATGGTGTAGAGCTCGATGCCACTCTCACGATGCGCATGGGTGAGGGTATTCTCAGGCGTGGAGCCGATGGTGGCCACAATGGCCTCGATTCCCTCTAGAATGATCTCCTCCGCGGTGTCGATATGCCGAAGCGTAATGGGGCACTGCTCGACCAGCTCGTAGCCCGGATGAAACGTGACACCACGCTGGCGGAAGTGCTGGAGAAACTCATCGAGGAGCATCGTATCGCCCGTACCACGTACCGAAGGAAGCGCCGTGACGAAGACCACTTCTTTTCCCTGTGCGGAGAGGAAGTCGCAGGCTGTGATTGCACGATT
>JANNDD010000930.1:0-1136 GCA_031387365.1 Armatimonas sp.
CGCGCCCTCGGTGATGCTCTGGTTGCGGCCACAGGCGTGGAACTCATCGGTGCGCGGGTCTATGCAGTAGGTCGCGCTGGTGCCATCGCACTTGAGGGTGATGACATACGGCAGGCCGCGCAGCTCATCGAGCACGCCGGGAATGCTCTGAATACGCATCTCGTCGGTCTTGCGGACTAGAGGCGGGAACGGACCACGAAAGTCACCCATGCCCGACGGCACGGGAGGCTCCCACTTGCCGACACTCAGAGTTGTGGTGAGATCCTCACCCTCACTCAAATTCTCCGGGAGCGTAAACTGCCCCAACGGCATGAGCAAACCCTGCGAGAGGGCACCGCGCAGGCGCATGGTCTTGATGCGGAAGTTCTCCGGGCGTGGCTGCGGGCCGTCGGCATGGCGCGACGTCCACAGGAACGCAAGCTGTGGCAGGCCGGGTGGGATGGCATCGATCTCAAAGAACACCCCCAGCGACCCTGCGATAAACTCGCCTTTCTTGACCACGCACTGCCAGCCGTTGATCTGCGCCAGCTCGATGGCATCGGCGTTCTCGATAGGATGGAGCGCCAGTACGCGCTGCACACTCGCTAGTTTTCTTTCCATGATCTTCATTGTCGGTGGTGGGTACACTTTTGGTAAACTAGAAGCGAAATGCGAACACTACTACTCATCAGCGCCGTTTGTTTGGTCTTGATCTCTGCGGCATCTGCGCGGCCTGAGTACGCAAAGAAAGAGAACCAGAAGTGTAGCTACTGCCATATCAACTACGCGGCGGGCTACTTCACCTACCGTGGAATGTACTACAAGCTCCACAACCGCTCGTTTGCCAGCTTTGACAATCTCGCCGAGGCCAAGCTTGCCGGTGTTGCACCTGACTCTGAGGGGAACGCCTCCACTCCGACCAACGACGACTATCCAAACGTGAGCGTGCCCGCGGCGCTGAACTTCACGATGAAGGACATTCAGGGGAACCCCGTGAAGCTCTCCCTCTACGAAGGCAGCGTGGTGATGGTGGTGAATGTCGCGTCCAAGTGCGGCAACACGCCCCAGTACTAGAGCCTTGAGGCGCTGTATGAAAAATATAAGAACAAGGGACTGGTCGTGCTGGGCTTCCCCGCCAATGACTTTGGCGCTCAGGA
>JANNDD010000953.1:0-2160 GCA_031387365.1 Armatimonas sp.
GGGGCAGGGGGGAGGGAGGGTAACCTTACTTCAGACCGAGCTTTGCCAGTGCCTTTCTCATTCCCGCTTCGTCGAAGCCGACTGAGCGGTAGACGATCTTCCCCTTGGCATCTAGTAGGTAGTTCGTGGGGAACGCCTGCACGCCGTAGGCACGGAAGGTTCCCGGCACGCCTTTTACAGCGGGGAAAGTCAGCTTGGCTTTCGTCAAATAATTGGTAATGGTCTTGCTGTCGTCGCCCTGGTCAATGGCGACGAGTCCGAAACCCTTGGCCTTGAGGCTGGCGTAGAGTTTTTGGAGCTCCGGGTGCTCGGCGCGGCAGGGGCCGCAGTTGAAGAACCAGAAGTTGACCAGTACGGCTTTCTTGCCCTTGAGCGCCTGCGCCAGCGAGAGCTTGCCACCCGTGGGCGTGGCCAGGTTGAACGCCGGAGCCTTCGCGCCCACTTTCAGCAGCTTGGCCTCCAGGCTCGCCATTCCGCTACTGCCGGGCGGCTTCACTTCCTCAAGCCCGGTGGGGAGCGTGAAGTTCTCGGCGGCAATCTCTAGGTCGAACTGAACATTTGCTAGAGTAATCTCCTGCCCGAATTTCTGCCCCCCCGCCTCTGAGGATGCCACGAAGCGCTGGATCATCTTCTCCGGGCTGACATAGACACGAAGAGTCTGTTCCGTCTCTTTTAGCTCCAGCACCTCAAAGCTCGTCTCCCCAATTTTTTCCACTCCAACAAACGTGAACTTCTTGGGGTCGGTGCCGGGGATTCCTGTCAGAAATGGCCAGACCGTCTCGCTATCTACCGGGCCTTTGGTGTACTTTTTTCCCGTGATATTGTAGGATGCCTTGCCGTCCATGATCATCAAGACTCCCTCACCTTTGTCCGGCGTCAGCTCGACGCGGCCTAGGCCGGGGGCTTTGAAGAGCAGCTTGCCCGAGAGCTTCTGCGGCTGTGGCCCCGTGACGATCATGGTCATCTCCGCCGAGAAGCTCTTGACGGCCTTGCCCTTCGCAGCGACCTCCGCGAAGAGGGCAACCGCTTTCTCATCATAAAAAAACGGGGCTGCCGCGATCAGGGCGGGAGCCGCAAAAAGGGGCACGGGCATAGGTTTCGTCTCTCCTGAGGACTCGCCCCGGTTTATCGGGGCGGTCTCCTGAGAAATATTCTACAGGCAAAGCCCTCCCCCTGCCGAAAATGGAATTGCCTGGTATGGTTACCAGGGATAACTCGCCATGAAAGCCATGATTCTTGCCGCCGGGGAAGGCACACGCCTACGCCCTCTGACCCTCACAATGCCCAAGCCGATGGTGCCAGTCGCCAACACGCCGCTACTGGTACGGACGGTGGAGCTACTGCGCCGTCAGGGCGTGGAGCAGCTCGCGGTGAATCTCTACCACAAGCCCGAGGCGATCCGTGCACACTTTGGCACGGCCCTGACCTACTCCGACGAGCCCATACTGCTTGGGACGGCGGGGGGAGTGAAGAAGCTCGCGGGCTTTCTGGACACCACTTTCGCCGTGCTCTACGGCGACAATCTCTACGACTTTGCGCTGGCACCGCTGCTGGCCTTTCACCGGGCAAAAAACGCGCTGGTGACGATTGCCACTTTCGAGACACCCAACCCGAGCGCCTGTGGCCTGGTAATCACCGATGCGCACGGCAGGGTAACGCGTTTTCAGGAGAAGCCACGTGCTGAGGAAGTCTTTACGAACACCGCCAATGCGGGCGTCTATATTTTGGAGCCGGAGGTGCTGGCACACATCCCCGAAGGCATGGTCTGCGACTTTGGCAAGGATATTTTTCCGGCACTGCTGGAGCGTGCGCCCGGACGCATGGTGGCGCTACCCTTGGGCGGCTATCTACGCGACACGGGCACGCCAGAGAACTACCGTCAGGCCAACTGGGACATGCTGGAGCGCGGGGAGCCTGCGGTTCACCCCACGGCGCAGGTTGCCCTGGAGGCGCAGCTCACGGGCCGAAATGTGATCGGGGCGGAGTGTAAAATTGCAAGCGAGGTGCAGCTAACCGAGAGCATTCTCTGGGAGGGCTGTCAGCTTGGCGCGGGCGCTCAGCTCAGGCGAGCCATTCTGGGGCGGGGTGTTGTGATTGGGCCGGGCGTGGTTCTGCCACCCGGCGCGGTGATTGGAGAGGGCGAGCGCGTTTTATGATTAT
>JANNDD010000999.1:0-4162 GCA_031387365.1 Armatimonas sp.
CGGGCAGGATACTGTTCAACCCAGCATCGTTCTCTCCTGCGAGAAGCCACTGACGGGCTACCATGAGTCGAACTTCTCCATGGCCTACAGCTCGTATATTTCCTGGCAAGACGCCGACTCGCCCGTCCCGAGTGAGGTCTACCCGTCACTAGCCTTCGATGGCCTCTTCGACAATAGTGGTAGCCAGCGCCTGGAGAGCGTCCTGGACCGTGTCGGCTCCGAGGCCGCCAGCCTGCGCCGCAAGATCAGCCGCGAGGATCGTGGGAAGCTCGATGAGTACCTCAACAGTGTCCGTGAGGTGGAGAAACGCGCCCAGAAGCTCCGCACGGAGATGTCCAAGGCAGCCGACAACGCTCGTGGGAAGGGCAAGCCGCTGGTGGCGATGAAGCGCCCCGATGATGGCCTGCCCGAAGACCTTCGGGAGCACATGCGACTGATGTGCGATATTGTCGCACTCGCCATTCAGACCGACAAGACCCGGATCGCCTCCATGCTCATGTGCCGCGACCTCTCGGGCCTTTTCTACCCATTCCTCAATGTCAACGACGGCCACCATATTGCCTCACATAGCGACAACTCCGAGGGCTACCAGCGCATCGTTCACCACTATGTCACGCAGCTGGCGTACCTGGCGGGCAAGCTAGACGCGATGCCTGAAGGCCCGGGAACCGTTCTAGACAACACCTGCATCCTATGGCTCTCCAACATGTACTCCGGCTCCAACCACGACAACACGCACCTGCCGATCCTAACAGTGGGGGGCATGGGCGGGGCGCTCGCAACGGGCCGCGTTCTGAACTACCGCGATAAAGGCGATGGGAACCGCAAGGTCTGTAGCCTGTATCTCTCGCTAATGGATCGAATGGGTGTCAAACTAGACCGCTTCGGCGATGCGGACACACGCCTCGCCGGAATTTAAATTAGAGGATAGCCCACTGAAGTAGGCGTCTCCGACGGAAACAAAGCCCGTTCCGGGCTACCCAATTTGTTCCCCCCACCCAGCCGGAACGGGCTTTGTTTCCTTTGGCATCATGGACTTTAGTCCATCACGTTCGTAAAAGAATTCCAAGCCAACCGAACAAAAACTGAATAACGCAACACTCAAGAGGGAAGGACAAAGTACGCGATGCAAGTTCCCGACCTCTGGTTGGTTCAAAAAGCAAAAAACGGAAGTGTGGCGGCGTTTGAAACGCTTCTTAGCCGCCACTCCCGCCGGGTCTATAATCTGTTGCTCCGGCTCAGCGGAAGTCCCACGCTCGCCGAAGACCTGACTCAAGAAACCTTTCTGACGGCCTACCAGCGCCTGCCCGACTGGCGCGGTGTGGGTGCTCTCTCGACCTGGCTCTGCGGGATCGCCGTCAAGCACCACTTAGCGGCGCGACGGAAAATCCACTTCACGGAAGCACTCGATGCACACGAAGAGCTTGCCGCAGGTATTGCCAGCGACCCACTGGAGCGCTACACCCAGCAGGAGGCGAAGCAGGCTCTTGACACGGCTATCCTTGCGCTCCCAGCCCACTACCGCGAGGTCTTTGTGCTGGTGCGGGTGCAGGAAATGCGCTACCGAGAAGTCGCTGAGCTGCTAGATATCCCTCTGGGCACCGTTCAATCGCGCCTCGCCCAAGCAAGTGTGCTTCTTCAGCGTGCTCTGTCGCACTCAACAGAAGGACTCCCGCAGAAAGGAACCAAACGCCATGTCCTTTGAAGATAAACTACGCCGTCTGGCCAAAAAGCTCCCCGAGTCTGAGGTTCCCTCCGAGCTGCACCAGAGCGTTCTCTCTCGCCTCCCCACGAGGCACTCTCGACAGAAAGGTCACTTTACAATGAAAATGATACTGATTCCTGCGCTTGCCCTTGCCTTTGGTGGCGGCGGCGGCATTCTCTTTGTCCGATCTACCCAGACGAATCGCCTCCCCAACACGGCCCAGCGCACTCCGGTGCAGACAGGCCCCATCACGCTCCATGTTGTGGATGAGGCGGGGAACCCCGTCGCGGGTGCCACGGTCAACTTGTGGCGCTATGAAAAACCCGATCCCAGAACAGGTGCTGCCCCGCCACTTCGAGTGAGTAACATGCCCGTGGGAACGACCAATGAGAGTGGCGATCTGGTGCTCCCCCCGCAAGGAATCACCAACTTCCAGGTGACAAGCCTCGACGGGCACCATCTCTATGCAATCGGTGAGATCACGGTGAGCCAGGGGGAGCAAGTCATCACGCTCTCGGAGCATCCGGTTCATACCATCACCGGGCAGTTTGTGGACGAGCAGGGCAAACCCCTTACAGATGTCCAGCCGGAGCTATACGTCGGATCGCAGTCCTTCTCAAAACTCACGCCCGGCCCCGATGGCCACTTTATCGGCTGGGTGGTGCCAGGCACTGCCTACTATCTCGTCTTCCACCGCACGGGGCCTGGCAATCCTATCGAAATGAAAAGAGATCTCCGTGTTGAGAAAGGCCAGTTTCTTGACCTGGGAACCATCACCGTCCGCTCTGGGACACCTCGGGCACGATAAACGCGGCGCTCGCCCCGATCCAGGTGGCATCGCGGTTGTGGTCCACGCCCAGCATCTTGCCGCGCCCGAGCCGAAGCAGCGCGGTCATGGCCTGGTAGGTCTCGCCTACCCGCAGGAACATAATCCGAACCTCCACCTTGGTCGGGCCTTCGGGCGTCTCGATCGTCGGGATAAAGTTCACGCGCTCCTGCAAGATCCACTGGGCTTTCTCCCTCTCGGGCACGGCGGCAATATCAGCTTTTGTTGGCCCAACTTTCACCCCGAGGCCCGCGAACGAGAAAAGCGGCTTGAGAACAAAGTCGTCGAGGTTTTCGGGGAGACGTGCCACGTCCGACAGAAACTGTGTTTGGGGGACGCTGGAATGCTTCAGAAACGGCAGGGAGAACTTGCTGATTAGAAAATACCAGTTTGGGTGCCCCGCCCACTCAATATCTAGTTCATCACGAAAATCAAAGGGCAGTGTGATGTTCTTCCGAACCACTTCGTCCACAATCACCCGGTTGTAGAGGCGCTTGATCTGTGTGCCGTCGGGAGCGAAGAGCTGCCTGCCGCGCTTGATCACGTGCACCACATCCAACATACGGATGCCGTAGTGCTGCTGCGTTAAGGCAAAGTCCGGCAAGGTCTTCTGGGCGTGAGGCGCAATCTCCAGGAGAAAGACCTCACGCGAATCGTGGCCGTTGCAGAGTGCCTGGCTCAGCGCGGCATCGTAGCTCGCACGCGTCCCATGCTCTAAAAAAGCACTCAGGGTACTGTCCAGCCCGTACGCCTCCCGATAGGTCTCCGCCAGGGTCGGCTGGAAGGCGTAGAGAGAGGGAAAGCCCTGAATCTCGACGAGCTTTGGCTGCAAGTGCGCATCGAGCCCGAAATCAGCTTGCACAAAAAGGGGCGCCGGGTCGGTGTTCGGAACGCGGAACGCCTCGGGAATCGCCTCTGCGGCACGGGATAGATAGTCAGAGTTAGCCAGAAGCTGCGCGATCAGCTCCTGCCCAGCCCCTACCATTGCCTCAAGGGTCTCACGCGCAAAGAAACAAGGCGTCTCCGCGCAGCGAAACGGAATCGGAACCCCACAGTGCTGTGCCAGCAGGCGCTGAAACGCCTCATAGCGACTCGGTGTGAAGGCGGCATTAAACGCAGCACGATAGCTCTCAACCATAAATCAAAAAACCCCGCTACGATTGTAGCGGGGTTTAGATTCCCGGACAAGGATTCGAACCTCGATTAACAGGGCCAGAACCTGTCGTCCTGCCGTTGAACGATCCGGGAGCACTCTCAGTCAGGCGAGAGGTACTATACCGTAGATTCCCCTAAACCGCAAGGCATCAGGTACAATGCCGCCTATGTCTGCTTATGAGAGTTTACGGGCCCGCCTTGCGGAGCTAGGTCACCTGGGTCATGCTGCAAGCCTACTGGGCTGGGATCAGCAGTGCTACATGCCACACGGCGGAGGGCTCGCGCGTGCCAATGCGATGGGCGCGATGAGCAAGCTGCTCCACGAGCGCTTCACCGATGATGAGACGAGCAAGCTACTGACGCAAGCCGAGGCGGAGGGGGCGGACGATGGGTCTGACCAGGCCCTGACCCTGCGTGCGGTGCGCCGCGACTTCGATAAGTCCGTCAAGTTGCCCACCGAGCTGGTCTCCCGCCTC
>JANNDD010000007.1:0-2275 GCA_031387365.1 Armatimonas sp.
ATCATTGTTGGGGATGCAAATGCGCTTGCAGGTCTGTGCCATGCCATCCACTAGGGCGATCACTAGATCACCGTTCCTCACCGTCTCGGCAGGTTGGACGAAGATAATGTCACCGTCTCGAAGCACGGGCTCCATGCATTCTCCGCGAATCAACATCGAGCGCAACGGTCCCGAGAGATGCTCCCCCTCAGTAGTCTCGCCCATCACTTCTCGTCCGGAAGAGGCACTTACTTCGATGGGATTGTTCAGAGCGGCGATGAAGGGGGAGGGGTCTATCTCGATGGCAAAGCTGGCGAACGGATCAATGGGCGCATCGAGCCATGGGTAGCCTGCTGCTTTCACCGCTCCTGCCACATCACCCAATATCTGGCCGATGGCAAACGCGATCTCATAGCCAGGGCGGCGGGCATTGGGCGAGCGCTCGGGGTCGCCGCGCACCACACGGTAGACATAGTTCTCGGTCACGTCTAAGCCTGCCCGAACGAGCTGGCGTGCGAGCTCTGTATAGAGCCAGCCTCGAGCTTCGAGGTGGGGCTTCACCCATATCTGAAAGTCGGTCTGCGGTTCGTACTCACGGCGGCGCTTATCAGAAACATTGGTGTCTTGCTTACTTGACATGATGCAATAATACCGCTACAATGCCGAAAATGCAAACAATTGTTTTTACGAAGGGAATAGGAGCAGGATGATGAGCGAGAAGAGCAGGGGACTTGAGGAGCGAATGGCTTACAGCCCAGGGGAGGTCGCTGACCTTTTGGGGTTGGGTAAGAGCAAGATCTACGACATGATCCGGCGGCAAGAATTGCCTTACGTGAAGCTTGGGAGCCTTACACGGATACCGCGCTCTGCCCTGGAAACATGGCTTCGGGAGAACCTCAAGAGTGGCCCGATTCAGGGCTAATTTTTGTAGCCAATTCTGTAGCCACCCGGCGCAAAAAAGCCCTCGTTTGAGGCGCACGGAGACGGAAAGAAAAGGCCCGTTTCCCTCACAAAACAGCATGAAAGAAGACCCATGCGGACACCTTTAACCTTTTTCGTAAACAGCAGGTCACCGGTTCGAACCCGGTCGTCGGCTTATTGATAAATATTGACATATAATACAAGTAAATACATGGCTTTGATGTGCTTTTTGAGAGCCTGTGTCCTGTTTATACTCTCCAGCCTGTCAAGTCCTTTTTGGGGTGTAATTACGGTTCCCTCTCCCCTGGCGGCTTTGCCGCCCGCGAAGCTTGGTAGCTTCGCTTTCAAAAGCGTCTCGACAGCAGCTTAGGCCACCGTCAAGAGCACCTCGGATTCCTTTCCTTTAAAAGCAGCAGCAGAGGGCATCGCCTCTGGCAAAGCCTCTCGTGAAGCGCGTCCCTCGTCTTTAGGAAGGTCTCCCCCGGATCGCTCCAATCGCCAAGCATGGTAGTCATCCATGTTGGTGTACACCTTGCCACTGGTCATCGCCTCGTCAAACTCCATTAACTGCGCACCAAGCAGACGCTCGCAGCTCGCCCGGTTCGGATAGATGCGAATCACGCGGTCGCGGCGACGAATCTCCCCATTCAAACGCTCCTGGGAGTTGGTAGTGCGAAGCAAACGATGGTATTTCACGGGCAAAACCATCACGCTCGTCACTTCATCAAAAGCAGACTCCAGCAGGGTAACCGCCTTGCTACATCTCCCCTCGAAGCTGTGGCACGTCTCCCGTAGGCGCGTTCGTGCGCTGGCAAGGTCAGGAGCATGAAGTACCTGCTTAGCGGAAGCCAGAAACGATTCCACCTCGGATTTGGGACAAGCATCCGAGAGGTTTCGGATAAAGTGTGCTTGGCATCGCTGCCAAGTAGCTCCTGCGAAGTGGCTACCCACCGCCTTAACCAGTCCGGGTGCCCACCCGAAGGGAGGGGCGTTGATCATCCGAGATGACGAACTCAACACCGGTTAGTCCTCGTTGTTTCAAGCTCACACAAAATTCGCTCTAACTGGCCCCACTTTCCTTGTCCCCCAGGGCAAAACCCAACACATGGCGGCAGCCCGCGCGGCTAGGTGCGCTGCGCACCGTACCGCTTCGTCCATGCCGCAAGCAATCAAGAGAGCACACTGACGAACTCGACCTTCCTCACGGATTTTGACGACAATCGCATCTACCAAAACAATACCTTCGCCAAAATAGCCTGCCTTTTCAGAAGGCATATGTCGTGTCGCCAAGAATAAATCTCAAGGCGAAAGTTCCATTTTTGAGACCGATTTTGAGGCCGACGACCTGCAAGAAATAGCCTTGCCTTCCGGATGG